>NZ_JBFULD010000323.1:0-4757 GCF_056400505.1 Terrabacter sp. P5_B1 | reverse complement strand
GCCCTGGGCCGGTGTTGACGAGGAGGGTCTTGAGGACCCGGGCGGGTGCCACGCCGAGCGCCTCGGCCGCTTCGATCCCATAGCCGGCTGCGGACGGGGCGTGGTCGTAGGGGTGCCGGGTGTAGGGCACGCCGGCGCGGTCGAGCGCCACGGTGGCCGGCGTCGACGGCCCCTCAGCGGAGCGGTGCCTGGCCATCAGGCCTGGGCGACGGACGCGAGCCCGTCCCAGATCGTCGTCACGACGTGATCGGTCGCCTCGTGGGCGCTCGTGCCGGGGTGGCTGCTGCGCCAGACGGCAAGCCGCTCGCAGCCGCCGATGAGGATCTCGGCCATGACCGTGACCCGGTGCGGCTCGAGGGACTCGAAGGCCGGCAGGGTGCGCAGACCCTCGGCGAAGGCCTTGGCGGTCTGCTGGCGGATGCGCTCGACCGAGGCGGACGCCTCACCGATGAGCGCGCCCTCGGTGCGCAGCAGCGAGAAGGCCTGCTCGTGCTCGTCGATGAAGGAGAAGAACGCAAGGACGACCCCACCGACGCGGTCACGTGCCGGGGCCATGGGGTGGGCGACCCAGGAGTCGATGAGGGCGGCGAGCAGCTGGCCCCGAGCGCGCTCGATCGTCGCCGCGAGCAGCCCCTCCTTCGACCCGAAGTAGTCGTAGATGAGGGGCTTGGTGACGCCGACGAGCTCGGCGACCTCGTCCATCGTCGTCGCCTGGATGCCGCGGGTCGCGAACACCTGCTCGGCCACCGCGAGCATCTGCGCCTCCCGCTCGGCGCGAGGCACGCGGGTGCGGGTGCCGGGGGAGCGGGGGGTCACCGCGGCAGTCTACGGGGACCCGTCCCCGGCATCCCCGGCGTCGTCGGGGAGCAGGCAGAACTCGTTGCCGTCGGGGTCGGCCATCAGCACCCCGCCCGTGGCATCGGGGCTGGAGTCCAGGCGCCTCGCTCCGAGCGAGACGAGTCGGTCGAGCTCCGCGTCCCGCCCGTCCCGAACCGAGGGTGCCAGGTGGAAGTGCATCCGGTTCCTCCGGGTCTTCGGCCGGACCGGAGGACCACCCCAGGCGATCTTCGTGCCACCGGCAGGCGACTGAATCGCGGTCTCCTGGTCCTGGTCCCACACCAGCGGCCACCCCAGGGCTGCGCTCCAGAAGTACCCGACCTCCTGCGACCCGTCGCAGGCCAGCTCACCGAGGAAGCCGCATCCGGCGAGGTAGGCGTTGCCCGGCTCGATGACGCAGAGCTCGTTGCCCTCGGCGTCGGCGAGCACGATGTGCCCCTCCTCGGGCGTCTGGCCCACGTCGAGGTGCCGACCGCCCAGCTCGAGGGCTCGAGCCACGATCGTCTGCTGGTCCTCGGGCGACGTGCTGGTCAGGTGCAGGTGGATCTGGTTGGGGCCGGTCTTCTCCTCGTGTGTGGACACAAACCGGATCGGGAACTCGGGCTGCTGTCGTGGCAGCACCGTCACCTCGTCGGCGGCCGTCCCGCGTCCCAGCAGGCCGGCCCAGAAGCGCGCGAGGCGAGGCGGGTCGTGGGCGTCGAAGCAGAGCTCGCGGAGCTGACTGGTCATCGCTGGCTCGTCTCCGATCGGCGGACGCCGGGGGCCCCTCACACGCTAGGACGGTGAGCGACTGCGGGACAAGCCAGTTGTCTGGGCGCTGCACCGATAGGCATTCGTATCCTTGCGGTTACGTACCGAGTTCGGTACGATCATGGCATGGACATGGTGCTGCAGGCGTTGGCCGATCCGAGCCGGCGCACGGTGCTGGAGATCCTGCGGGACCACCCGGCAACTGCCGGCGAGCTGGCCGACGCGCTCCCCATCGCCCGCCCGGGCGTGTCCCGTCACCTGCGGGTGCTCCGGGAGGCCGGGCTGGTCGACGTGCGGGCGGAGGCTCAGCGCAGGATCTACACCCTGCGCCCCGAGGCCCTCGTCGAGGTCGACGAGTGGCTCGAGAGCTATCGCGCGCTCTGGCGCAACCGGCTCGATGCCCTGCACACGGAGATCGCACGAGGGAAGAAGGAGCACCAGTGAAGATCATCGGCACCATGCGAGCAGTCGACGACACCCGGGGCGCGGTGCGCGTCGAGGATGTCTACGACACCGACATCGACGACCTGTGGAGCGCGTGCACGACGCCGGAGCGGCTGGCCCGCTGGATCGCGGACGTGTCCGGTGACCCCGGCGTCGGCGAGACGGTCGACGCCGTCTTCACCAGCACCTGGGCCGGACAGGTGCGGATCGAGGCCTGCGACGCCCCGCACCATCTGCTCGTCACGAACGCACCGGGGACCGACGAGGAGACGCAGCTCGAGGCGTGGCTCACCACCGAGGATGCGCGCACGCGGCTCGTCGTCGAGGAGCGCGGGCTGCCGGTCGGCCAGCTCCACTTCTACGGAGCCGGCTGGCAGGTCCACCTGGAGGACCTCGGCCGCTCGCTGGCCAGCGGGGGCTCGGCGCACGCCGAGGGCTGGTCGGAGCAGACGGCAGCCCCTGCCTGGCAGCAGCGGTGGACCGAGCTGACCCCGGCCTACGCGGACGCGGCCGTCCGCTGAGGCCGGCTCAGGCCCGTTGAGACCCGCAGTCGTCAGGGGACGAGCTGCGACTCGGCCGCCGCCCGGCTGGTGGCGGCCCGCTGGCTCGCCTCGGCCATGACCGACTCGTGGTCCATGGACGCGTGCCACCACTGCTGTCCTGACGCGGGCAGCGTGTAGATCGGGTCGTAGTAGACGTACTCGCGCGACAGCGCCTCGGTGTCGTCGCCCTCGATGGAGGTGCGGTAGTTCTTGCGCCAGTAGGAGATCCCGCGCTCGGTGTCGTACTCCTCGACCTGGTGCACCCAGCGCTTGCCGACGAACGGCACGTCGCAGACGATGCGCGGCGTCGAGAAGCCGGGCAGGTAGCCCATGATGGAGTGCTGGAGGTGCTGGGCCTCGGCGAGCGAGAGCCGCCAGTGCTCGGCGAACGGGATCATGTCGCACATGTAGAAGTAGTACGGCGTGATCGAGGCCCCGTCGGCGAGCGCGAAGCAGAGGTCGAGCAGCGCCTCGGTGGAGTCGTTGACGCCGCGCATGAGCACGCCCTGGTTGCGCACGTCGCGGACGCCGGCGTCGAGCATCGCCTTGGCGGCCCGGGCGACGGAGGGTGTGACGGACTGGGCGCTGTTGACGTGCGTGTGGATGGCGAGCGAGACACCGCGCGAGCGGGCCTTGGCGGAAACGCGCCCGACCCCGTCGACGACGTCGTCGGCGAACCAGTGCTGCGGCAGTCCCATGAGGGCCTTCGTCGCGAGCCGGATGTCACGGATGCTCTCGATGTCCAGGAGCTCGTCGAGGAACGCCTCGAGGTTCTTCCACGGCATGTTGGCGACGTCACCGCCGGAGACGACGACGTCGCGCACGACGGGGGTGGAGCGCAGGTAGTCGAGCATCGCGGCGTAACGGGCGACTGGCTTGAGGTCGAACTTCAGTTTGGCGACCTGTGGGGTGGAGTTGCCGACGAGGTCCATGCGCGTGCAGTGGCCGCAGTACTGCGGGCACGTCGAGAGCAGCTCTGCCAKCACCTTGGTGGGGTAACGGTGTGTCAGGCCCTCGGCCACCCACATGTCGTGCTCGTGGAGGGAGTCGCGCGAGGCGTGAGGGTGCGACGGCCAGTCGGTGCGTCGGTCGGAGAAGACCGGGAGCATGTAGTGGCGGATCGGGTCGGCGTAGAAGGCCTCGGTGAAGTCGTGGCCGGCCCCGGGCATCACCGAGTCGGTCGAGGGCACCATGGTGTTCAGCATCTGCGGCGGGACGAGCATCGACATCGTCGCGCGCTCGGCCTGGTCCCTGGCGAGGTCGTCGTAGAAGCGCTCGTCGAGCAGGTTGCCCATGAGGGCCCGAAGCTGCGTGATGTTCTTGACGCAGTTCACCCGCTGCCACTGTGCGTTGTCCCAATCTGCCTGGGTGACGTGCGCCCAGCCCGGCACCCTGGTCCAGTCGGGCTCCACGAGCTGGCGACGGGCGTACACGTATGGCTGCGACACCAGTGACATGTCCTGACGATAGCCGAAGGTTCGGCCCTGAGTCTCCTATGATGCAAAAGGATTTGTCGTCCGTATCCGTTGCGACAGAAGGATCTGCGCCGTGACCGCACCGTCCCCGCCCGACGACGTCCGGGTCTCCTCGCCGGTCGGCCTGCACCGCGTGCTCGAGCCCACGGGGGAGGCGATCACCCTCCCGCAGGCTGCCCAGCGCCTCGACGCGCGACCGGAGCTCTGGCCCGACGAGGTGCGCATCGCCGTCGAGACGCTCAACCTCGACGCCGCCTCCTACCGCCAGCTCGCCGAGAAGCACACGCGCGACGGCGCGGTCGACGGCCGCGCCGTGCGCCACGAGGTGCTCGGCATCGTCGCGACGCGTGGCAAGATGCAGAATCCCATCACGGGCTCGGGCGGCATGCTCATCGGCACCGTCGAGGAGGTCGGTCCGGACAGCCCGCTCGGGCTGCGGGTGGGGGACCGCGTGGCCACGCTCGTCTCGCTCTCGCTGACGCCCCTCGCGATCACCGACGGCCTCGAGCGCTGGGACGGCCTCTCGGAGCAGGCGCCCGCCGCCGGTCACGCGATCCTCTTCGGCCGCAGCATCGCCGCGACGCTGCCCGAGGACCTCGACCCGCACCTCGCGCTCATGGTCATGGACGTGTGCGGCGCGCCGGCGCTCGTCGAGCGGGTCGTGGGGGAGTATGCCGCCCGCGGCGCCGCGCCGACCGTGGCCGTCCTC
>NZ_JBFULD010000322.1:0-4766 GCF_056400505.1 Terrabacter sp. P5_B1 | reverse complement strand
GTGTAGGCGAAGGCTCCCTCGTGGTGGCCGACGACGTCACCGCTGGTGTCGACGATGTCGCCGGGCGCCGCGCCGAGCTCGCGCGTCAGCCAGCCCCGGGTGTCGCCGTCGGGGATGAAGCAGATGTCGTGGCTGTCCGGCTTCCTCGCGATGTAGAAGCCTCGCTCCGCGGCCTCCTCGCGGATCTGCGGCTTCGTCGTGTCGCCGAGCGGGAAGAAGGAGCGGGCGAGCTGCTCGGCGTCGAGCACGCCGAGGACGTAGCTCTGGTCCTTGGCGGTGTCGACGGCGCGGTGCAGCTCGCGCCGCACTCCCCCGCGGCCATCGCTCGTCTCGACGACCTGGGCGTAGTGGCCGGTGGCCACTGCATCGAAGCCGAGGGCGACCGCCTTGTCGAGCAGGGCCGCGAACTTGATCTTCTCGTTGCAGCGCAGGCACGGGTTGGGGGTGCGGCCCGCGGCGTACTCGGCCCGGAAGTCGTCGACGACGTCGCGCGTGAAGCGGGCGGCCATGTCCCAGACGTAGAACGGGATCCCGAGCACGTCGGCCACGCGTCGCGCGTCACCGGCGTCCTCGATGGTGCAGCAGCCGCGGGCTGACTCGCGCAGGGTCGCACCGTTCTGGCTCAGGGCGAGGTGCACGCCGACGACCTCGTGCCCGGCATCCAGCATGCGGGCCGCGGCGACCGCCGAGTCGACTCCTCCGCTCATGGCAGCCACGACCCTCACGACGCGGTCGCCTCCCGCGCGCGCCGGGCGCGCTCGATGGCGGCGGGCAACGCCGCGATGAAGGCGTCGACGTCGGCGCTGGTCGACGTGTGGCCGAGCGTCACTCGCAGCGCGCCTCGCGCATCGCTCTCGGCGACGCCCATGGCGAGCAGGACGTGGCTCGGCTGCGGCACGCCGGCCTGGCACGCCGAGCCCGTCGAGCACGAGACGCCGGCTGCGTCGAGGAGGTAGAGCAGGGAGTCACCGTCGCAGCCCGGCACGAGCAGGTGCACGTTGCCGGGGAGCCGGCTCGCTCCGTCGCCGCGCTGCCACACCCCGGACGGCCGGATGTCGGGTGCGATCGCCATGGCCCGGTCGATGAGGTCGTCGCGCAGCGCCACCAGGCGTGCTGTCTCGGCGTCCATCGACGCGGTGGCCTCGACGAGCGCGGCGGCGAAACCGACGATGGCCGGGGTGTCGAGGGTGCCGGAACGGACCTGGCGTTCCTGCCCACCGCCGTGGGTGAGCGGGACGAGCGCCGCCCCCCGGCGTACGACGAGGGCGCCGATGCCCATCGGACCGCCGAGCTTGTGCGCGGTCACCGACATGAGGTCGGCTCCGCTGGCGGCGAAGTCGACGGGCACGTGCCCGGCGGCCTGCACGGCGTCGGTGTGCAGGGGCACGTCGAACTCGTGGGCCACCTCCGCGAGGGCACGGATGTCCTGCACGGCGCCGACCTCGTTGTTGGCCCACATCACCGACACGAGGGCGACGGAGTCGGGGTCGGACTCGATCGCCGCCCGGACCGTCGCGGGCTCGACGACACCGTCGGGAGTGCAGTCCAGCCAGGTGACCTTGGCCCCCTCGTGGGCGACGAGGAAGTCGACGCAGTCGAGGACGGCGTGGTGCTCGGTGGCCCCGACGAGGAGGCGCACCCGGGCGTGGTCGAGGTCGCGGCGCGCCCAGTAGGTGCCCTTCACCGCGAGGTTGTCGGACTCCGTGCCACCCGAGGTGAAGACGACTTCGGAGGGCCGGGCGCCGAGGCAGCGGGCGATCTTCTCGCGTGACTCCTCGACGGCGCGTCGGGCGGCCCGACCGGTGCGGTGCAGCGAGGAGGGGTTGCCCACGACCGCGAGCTGCTCCGTCATCGCCGCAAGGGCGGCAGGGAGCATCGGCGTGGTCGCCGCATGGTCGAGGTAGGCAGTCACAGGGCGATTCTAGGCCGCCGCCCCGGGCCGCCCGGACCGCTGCGGGGGGACACAGACACGGGACGCTGTCCGACGCCGTCGGCCGTGGGGCCATGCCTGTCCTATGATCGCCCCCATGGGTGGTGGACAGGAGGGCACGGGCGACAGCCGGCTCCGCGCGCCCGCTGCCCACCGGGCCGTCTCGGCCCTCGCCTGCCCGGTCGTCGGCTACTTCGTCGCCCGCCTGCTCGTCCGACTCGTGCCCACGCTCCCCTCGCCGATCACGTATGCCGTGTGCCTGGCTGTCGCGGTCGCCCTCGGTTGGCGGGCGTGGTCGGCCCGGATCGAGCTCGGGACGAAGAGCCTGCGCGTCCACAACACGCTCGCCACCACGACGCTCGACCGACGCGAGGTGCGGCGCGTGTCGTCGGGCGGCCGTCTCGAGTGGGACCGTCCGGGGTCACGACCGGTCCGGCTGCCGTCGGAGGCGCTGCGCGGGGCGTGGTGGACCTTCGGGACGGGACGCACGGCATACGCCCTCAACCGCGAGCGCCTCGAGAGCTGGACCCGCCTGACGGCCCGGCTCGACCTCGACCCCGAGGCGGTCTGACGTCCCACACATGGAGGGGCCACGAACCGGTCCCGGTTCGTGGCCCCTCGACGTGTCAGCACCCGTGCGGTGGCACGGCGGCGGTCAGTCCTTGGCGGCCTTGATCGCCTCGGTCGCCTGCGGGAGGACGGTGAAGAGGTCGCCCACGACGCCGAAGTCGACGAGCTCGAAGATCGGGGCCTCGTTGTCCTTGTTGACGGCCACGATCGTCTTGGAGGTCTGCATGCCGGCGCGGTGCTGGATCGCACCGGAGATGCCGCACGCGACGTAGAGCTGCGGGCTCACCTGCTTGCCGGTCTGGCCGACCTGGCTGGTGTGCGGGTACCACCCGGCGTCGACCGCTGCACGGCTCGCACCCACGGCGGCGCCGAGCGAGTCGGCGAAGTCCTCGACCTTGGAGAAGTCGCCGGCGGTGCCGCGGCCGCCGGAGACCACGATGGCGGCCTCGGTCAGCTCGGGGCGGCCGGTGGCCTGCTTCGGCTGGGACTCGGTGACCTTCGCGCCCTTGGCGGCGTCGGACGGGGTGAAGTCGAGCACCTCGTCGGCGGCCGCACCGGCGACCTCCTCGGGCGTGGCCGAGTTGGGCTTGACGGCGACGATCGGCGTGCCCTTGGTGACCGTGGCCGACACGGTGTACGAGCCCGCGAAGACGGACTGCGTCGTCGCGACGCCACCGTCAGCCGCCTGGACGTCGACGGCGTCGGTGATCAGGCCCGACTCGGTCTTGACGGCGAGGCGGGCGGCGATCTCCTTGCCCTCCGGGGAGGACGGCACGAGCACGGCGGCCGGCGCCTTGTCGGCGACGAGCTGGGCGAGCAGCTCGGCCTGGGGGACGACGAGGTGCCCGAGCACCTCGGGCGACTCGACGCGGTAGACCTTCTCGGCGCCGAAACGGGCGAGGGTCTCCTTGGCGGCGTCGAAGCCGGTGCCGACGAAGACGGCGGACGGTTCACCCAGGCGGCGGGCGATCGTCAGCAGCTCGGCCGTGGTCTTGCGAACCTTGCCCTCGACGTGGTCGACGAGCACGAGTACTTCAGCCATGGTGCGGTTCTCCTTTGCTGGCTGGTGGGCAGGTCAGACGAACTTGCGCTCGGACAGGAAGGCGGCGAGCTTGCTGCCGCCGTCGCCCTCGTCGGCGACGATCTCGCCCTGGCTGCGCGGCGGGCGGGCGGCGAAGGACTCGACCTTCGTCCACGCGGCGTCGAGGCCGACCTGCGAGGCGTCGACGCCGAGGTCGGCGAGGCTCCACTGCTCGACCGGCTTCTTCTTCGCCGCCATGATCCCCTTGAACGAGGGGTAGCGCGGCTCGTTGATCTGGTCGGTGACCGACACGAGGGCCGGCAGCGTGGCCGTGATGGTCTGCGTCGAGGCGTCGCCGTCGCGACGGATCGTGGCGGTGCTCCCCTCGACGGTCAGCTCGGACGCGAACGTCACGGCCGGCAGGCCGAGTCGCTCGGCGAGCATCGCCGGGACGACGCCCATGGTGCCGTCGGTCGAGGCCATGCCGGTGACGACGAGGTCGACGTCACCGATCTTCTTGACGGCCTCGGCGAGCACGAGCGAGGTCGCGATGGCGTCGGAGCCGTGGATGCCGTCGTCCTTGACGTGCACACCCTTGTGGGCGCCCATCTGCAAGGCCTTCTTGATGGCGTCGGCAGCGGCGTCGGGACCGACCGTCAGCACGGTCACCTCACCCTCGCCGGCCTCGACGATCTTCAGGGCCTCCTCGACGGCGTACTCGTCGAGCTCCGACAGCAGGCCGTCGACGTTCTCGCGGTCGGTCGTGTTGTCAGATGCGTTGAACGTGCGCTCGGCCTGGGCGTCCGGCACGTACTTGACACAGACGACGATGTTCATGGGTGAACGTCCTCTTCCGTTGCTGGTGGTGGTGCTCATGGAACTGCCGGAGGTCGCTCCGGCACTGCCGTTCATCCTCTCACCGAGCGCCCGCTCAGTCCGCACGCGGCGGGCGTGACGCTCACCACCAGCCACCGAGGGCGTATGCCGTGAGGTGACGTGACGCCGGCACCTGCGGAGGCCAAATCGTTTGTCTCCGAGCGCGCCCGGTGCGGAGGATGGGGCCATGTCCCACGATCCCCACCGTCCCGATCCGTCCCGCGTCGCCCTCGTCACCGGGGTCGGGAGGCGGCGCTCGATCGGCGCCGGGCTCGCCCTCGGGCTCGCGGCCGACGGGTGGGACCTCGCCCTCGGCCACTGGCAGCCCTACGACGAACGCCTCGGCTACGAGCGCGGCGAGGACGACCC
>NZ_JBFULD010000321.1:0-4789 GCF_056400505.1 Terrabacter sp. P5_B1 | reverse complement strand
CTGCTGGCACTCGCCGCCGTGCTCGACTCACTGGGACCCGGCGACTGGGCCGCCCTGGCCGCCGCTGCCGCGAGCACCCGGGAGCTGCTGGCCGGCGCCTGGTCCGAGCGTCTGGCCGCGGCGGCGCTGTTGGGTCGCGACGTGGCGACGGCCACACCCAGCAGCGCCAGGCCTGCGATCGTCGCGCGCACCCAGCCGCTCGTCTATGCCTTCGAGGTGGTCGCCGCCCAGAGCGCCGGTGAGCAGAGGCGGGTCGCCGAGCGGACGCTCGCCGCGCTGGTGCGGCTCGAGGTCGCGGTCTCGGGTTCGAGCTCCACGACTCCTGCCGGGTGGGCCCTGCCCTACCCGGTGACCACCCCAGCGGCCGCCCGGCGGCTCGCGGCCGAGACCCTCTCGTCGGCGGTGGCGGCCGGGACCGCGCTCGCGGGCCCCGGTCCCGATGCAGCCGCCCTCGAGGGCGTCGCGCGCTGGAGCGCCCACCTCCAGGCACTCGCCGTGGACTGGCACGTGCCCCTGACCGCCTTCCCTGGAGCGAGACGATGAGCTACGACCCGATGTACGACCTCATCCCCGCGCACTTCGCGCACGCCGTGAGCAGCTACGAGCCCGACGGCTACGAGTCGGGCGACGACTGGATCGACGCCCTGCCGGGCCTCATCCGTGACCTGCTCGCGGAGTGGGAGCTCGAGCCCATCGGCCGCAGCTCGAGCGGCGTGTGCGCCGTCGCCATCCCGGTCCGGCTGCTCGGCACCGGCCGCGATCTCGTCGGGGTGAGCGGTGAGGGCGTCCTCAAGATCACCTGGCCGCACCCGGAGGCCGCCACGGAGCACCTGGCGCTGCAGACGTGGAACGGTGACGGGGCGGTGCGGCTCGTGCGGGCCGACCCCGCGCGGTTCGCCATGCTGCTCGAGCGGCTGCACACCCGCGACCTGAGCCGGGTCGACATCGACGACGCGTGCATCGTCATCGGCGACCTGCTCGCCCGGCTCGAACGACCGGCCCACCCCCGCGTTCCCAGCCTCGCGGCATACGCCCTCCGGCAGGCGGAGGAGCTGCGGGCGGCTCCAGCGGTCCTGCCGCGGCGCTACCTCGACCAGGCGGCGTCTCTCGCCGGCGAGCTCGCGGAGAGGGCGTCGACCGAGGACCGGCTGCTGCACACCGACCTGCACTACACGAACGTGCTCGCCGCCTACCGCTCCCCCTGGCTCGCCATCGACCCCAAGCCGATGAGTGGCGACCCTGCCTTCGAGGTCGCTCCGGCCCTGTGGAACCGCGCCGACGAGCTCGGCACCGGCTCCGAGGTGAGGTGGTCGCTGCGACGGCGGCTCGAGATCATCTGCGAGCGCGCCGGGGTCGACGAGGGCCGGGCCCGGGCGTGGACGATCGTCCGCGAGGCCGACAACGCGCTCGAGGCGGCCGAGAGGCTCTCCGACGGGCCGGCCGACGACGCGTGGGCGCACGACCGCATCAGCCTCGCCGTGACGATCATCAAGGCGATGAACGACTGACCTGCCGGGGCGTCCCCTCCCTGGCGACACACCGGATCAAATCGTTTCGACCACGGGTGCTTGAACCCTTAACCTTGTCGGGCTCCCCCACCTCGTTGTCGAAAGGCACTCGCATGCCTCGCCTTGCCATGCCCACCTCGCGCGACCGTCGCGCGGCCCCACCGACGCCGGCTCGCGAGATCGCGCGCATCGCCGTGCCGGTGAGCATGGAGTTCGTCCTGATGCTCGTGCTGAACTTCGTCAACCAGATCGTCGTCGGCAGCCTCGGTGCCACGGCGATCGCCGCGGTCGGCTTCTCCAACAGCCTGACCTTCATCCTCGCGGTGACCCTGGGGTGCCTCGGCACCTCGGTGAGCATCCTCGTGGCCCGTGCTCACGGCGCCGGACGGCGCGGCGACCTCGACCACACCGTCACCGCAGCGCTGCTCGTCGCCGTTGGTCTCGGGATCGTCGTGTCGGTCGTGCCCTGGCTCTTCGCCGACCACCTCATGTCGCTGGTCGGGGCCTCTCCCTCGGTCGCGGCCGCGGGGACCGACTATCTCCGCCTCACCGTGCTCGCGACGCTGCCGGTCATGCTCAGCGCGATCCTGTCGGGCGTGCTCCGCTCCGCGGGTCGGCCCACCAGCCCGATGATCGCGACGATGGTGACCGTCGTCGCGAACTCGGCGATCGCCTACTCCCTCGTCGTCGGGCTGGGGCCCCTGCCGTCGCTCGGCGTCGCCGGGGCCGGCTGGGCGACCCTCGTCACCGCGGTCGCCAAGGCGCTCATCCTGCTCGGGATGGCCTACGGTCGACGGGGCGTCGTCGGCTGGAGCCTGCCCGACAGCGTGCGGCAGTGGCGGGCCGTCATCGTGCCGCTCTTCGTGCTGGCCGTCCCCCTCGGCGTCACCGAGCTGTTCTGGACCGTCGGGACGTTCCTCTACAACGTCGTCTTCCAGAAGCTCGGCGACGAGGCCCTCGCGGCGGCCCAGATCGTCACCACCCTCGAGGGGGTCTTCATCGTCGGAAGCATCGGTCTCATGAGCGCGACGACGACTCTCGTCGGTCGCTCGGTCGGTCGCGGCGACGTCGACGACGCGATGGCCTGGGTGCGGCGGCTCATGCGTGCCGGGATCGGGACGGCCGCCGTCTTCGGGGTGCTCTTCGCCGCCACCGTCCTCCTCCTCGACGTGCTCTTCGGGGAGGCCGGTCGCGACGTGCGGACCATGGCAGGCGTCGGCATCCTCATCAACGCCGCCTTCCAGGTGGTCAAGGTGCGCAACATGATCGTCGGCGCCGGCGTCCTGCCCAGCGCGAACGACGTCCGCGGCGTCATCATGGGCGACGTGGTCGGCGCCTTCTTGGTCGGGCTGCCGCTCGCCGTGCTCCTCGGGCTGCACACCCCGCTCGGATACGTCGGCATCTTCGTCGCCCGCATCCTGGAGGAGCTGGCCAAGCTGGCGATCTTCTCCTGGCGGGCCAAGCGCGTGCGCTGGAACCGGCTCGTCGGCATCGCTGCCTGAGCGCAGCCATTGGGAGTGCGCGAGAGTGGGGGCATGTCCAACCGTCTGCGATCCGCCACGAGCCCGTACCTGCTGCAGCACCGCGACAACCCGGTCCACTGGCAGGAGTGGGGCGAGGAGGCCTTCGCCGAGGCTCGTCGCCGCAACGTGCCGGTGCTGCTGTCGGTCGGTTACGCGGCGTGCCACTGGTGCCATGTCATGGCGCACGAGTCGTTCGAGGACGAGACCGTCGCCGCGGTGCTCAACGACCGTTTCGTCTCGGTCAAGGTCGACCGCGAGGAGCGTCCCGACATCGACGCCGCCTACATGTCGGCCGTGACCGCGACGACCGGTCACGGCGGTTGGCCGATGACCGTCTTCCTCACCCCTGACGGCGAGCCGTTCTTCTGCGGCACGTACTTCCCCCGCGACCACTTCCTGCGCGTGCTGGCCGCGCTCGACGAGGCCTGGCGCACCCGCGAGGACGAGGTCCGCGCGTCGGGCACGCATGTCGCCACGAGCCTCGCCGAGGCACTCCGGGCGCCGACGCCGTATGCCGTAGAGCCCCGCGCTCTGGACAGTGCCGTCGACCTCTTGGCTCGCCAGTTCGACCGCGTCGCAGGCGGGTTCGGAGGTGCGCCGAAGTTCCCGCCGTCGATGGTGCTCGAGTTCCTGCTGCGTCACCATGCGCGCACCGGTGACGCCTCCGCGCTCGACATGGCCTCCCGGACGCTCGAGGCGATGGCCCGCAGCGGCATGTACGACCAGCTCGCCGGCGGCTTCGCCCGCTACGCCGTCGACGCCGGCTGGGTCGTGCCGCACTTCGAGAAGATGCTGTACGACAACGCCCTCCTCCTTCGCACCTACACGTCGTGGTGGAAGGCCACTCGCGACCCGCTCGCCCAACGCATCGTCCGCGAGACGGCTGACTTCCTCCTGCGCGACCTCGGGACGGAGGGCGGCGGTTTCGCGTCGTCGCTCGATGCCGACGCCGACGGCGTCGAGGGACTGACGTATGCGTGGACGCGCGGGCAGCTGCGAGAGGTCCTCGGCGACGACGAGGGCACGGCGGCGGCTGAGCTGCTCGGCGTCACGGAGGCCGGGACCTTCGAGCACGGCGCCTCGACGCTGCAGCTGCCCGTCGAGCCCTCCGACCGCGTGTGGTTCGACGACGTCCGCCGGCGGCTCCTCGTCGCTCGTGCGGGGCGGCCGCAGCCGGGCCGGGACGACAAGGTCGTCACGTCGTGGAACGGTCTCGCCATCGCCGCGCTGGCCGGCGCCGGAGCGACGTTCGACCGGGCGGACTGGGTCGCCGCGGCCGAGCGGTGTGCCGGCTACGTCATCGACGTGCACCTCGTCGACGGCGAGCTGCGACGCGCGTCGCGCCTCGGGAAGGTCGGCACGGCTCGGGCCGTCGCCGACGACCACGGCAACCTCGCCGAGGGGCTGCTCGTGCTGCACCAGACCACCGGCGAGCGGCGCTGGCTCGACGCGGCCCGCGACCTCCTGGGCGCTGCCCGCGACTTCACGGCCGACGACGGCGGGTTCCACGACACTGCCCACCACGCCGAGYCGCTCTACCTGCGTCCGCGCAACGCCGCCGACAACGCGGAGCCAGCCGGGCAGTCTGCTCTCGCAGCAGCCCTCGTCACCCTCGGCGCGGTGACGGGCGACGCAGGAGCACTGGTCGCCGGCGCGGGTGCCACAGCCGCGGGCCTCGGCCTGGCCGTCCGCGAGCCGCGCTTCGGGGGTTGGTCGCTCGCCGTCGCCGAAGCGCTCGTCGCCGGTCCGCTCCAGGTC
>NZ_JBFULD010000320.1:0-4826 GCF_056400505.1 Terrabacter sp. P5_B1 | reverse complement strand
AGCCTGGCCTGCCCGACGTCACCTTCGACACCCACGTCTTCCAGCAGGCCGACTTCGTCAAGCTGGCCATCTCCAACCTCTCCCAGTCGCTGCTCCTCGGCTTCCTGCTCGTCGTCGCGATCCTGATGCTGTTCCTCTTCGAGTGGCGGGTGGCGCTGATCAGCCTGCTCACCATCCCGCTGWCGCTCGTGGCCACCCTGCTGGTGCTCCATCTGTCGGGAGCGACGATCAACACGATGACGCTGGCCGGTCTCGTCATCGCCCTGGGGGCGGTGGTCGACGACGCGATCATCGACGCGGAGAACATCGTCCGACGACTGCGTGAGCGCCGTCTGTCCGGCAGCTCGGAGTCGACGGCCTCGGTGATCCTGCATGCCTCGCTCGAAGTGCGCAGCCCGATCGTCTACGCGACCCTGATCATCGTCGCGGCCGCCATCCCGGTCTTCCTGCTCCAGGGACTGACCGGTGCCTTCTTCCGCCCGCTGGCCGTGTCGTACACCTTGGCGATCGTGGCCTCGATGGCGGTGGCCCTCACGCTGACGCCGGCGCTGTGCCTGATCCTGCTGCGCAAGGCACCGATCGAGCGACGCACGTCTCCGGTGGTCCGCTGGCTCCAGCGCGGCTACGTCGCCGCGCTCGGACGCATCGCGGTGCGGCCACGCGGGGTGTATGCCGCCGCCGCCGCGGTCACGGTCCTCGGGGCGTTCGTGGGGGCGGGTCTCGGCCAGAGCCTGTTCCCGGCGTTCCAGGAGCGCGACTTCCTCATGCACTGGGTAGGGGTGCCGGGCACCTCCGACGTGGAGACGGTGCGCACGACGACTGCTGTCAGCAAGCAGATCCGGGCGGTCCCGGGCGTGCGCAGCTTCGGGGCGCACATCGGGCAGGCGCTGCTCGGCGAGGAGGTCTTCGGGGTGAACTTCGGCGAGAACTGGATCAGCCTCGACCCCTCCGCGGACTACACGAAGGCCCGAGACGAGATCGATGCCATCGCCGCCACCTACCCGGGCCTGTTCGCCGAGGTCCAGACCTATCTCGACGAGCGCGTCGAGGAGGTGCTCACCGGCGGCAAGGAGCCGATCATCGTCCGCGTGTACGGCGAGGACCTCAAGGTGCTGCGCTCGAAGTCCGCGGAGATCCTCAAGCTGCTCGCGTCGATCCCCGGGGTCAAGGACGCGCACACCGACATCTCCCAGGACGTCCCGCAGGTCCAGGTGCGCGTGAAGCTCGACGCGGCCGAGAAGGTCGGTCTCAAGCCCGGCGACGTCCGCCGGGYCGCCGCGACCCTCGTGGCAGGCGAGGAGGTCGGCGACATCTTCCGGGCGGGCCGCGCCTACGACGTCGTGGTGTGGAGCACCCCGGAGACTCGCTCGAACGTGACCGCCCTGGAGCAGCTGCCCATCGACACGCCCACCGGTGCCCGGGTGAAGCTCGAGGACGTGGCCGACGTGTCGGTGGAACCCAACCCGAACGCCATTGAGCGACAAGGTGACTCGCGCCGACTCGACGTCGGGGCCGGCGTCGAGGGCCGCGACCTCGGCTCGGTCGTCAACGAGCTCAACGCCAAGCTCGCGGGGGTCACCTTCCCTCGCGGCTACCACGCCGAGGTCCTGGGGGAGTACCAGGAGCGCCAGACGGCCCAGAGCCGGCTGCTCACCTCCGCCGTCGTCGCGGGGCTGCTCATCCTCCTCCTGCTGCAGACCTCGTTCCGCAGCTGGCGGCTCGCCGTCCTCGTGTTCCTCACCCTGCCCATGGCCCTCGTCGGCGGAGTCCTCGCGGCGTGGCTCGCAGGCGGGATCCTGTCGCTCGGGTCGCTCGTGGGCTTCTTCACCGTCTTCGGGATCGCCGCCCGTAACGGGATCCTGCTCATCAACCACTACCAGCACCTCGAGCAGGAGGAGGGGATGGAGTTCGGGCTCCCGCTGGTCATCCGGGGCGCCAAGGAGCGCCTCGCGCCCATCCTCATGACGACGCTCGCCACGGGCCTCGCGCTCGTACCGCTCGTGGTCCTCGGGTCCCGTCCGGGGCACGAGATCGAGCACCCGCTCGCGGTCGTCATCCTCGGCGGCCTCGTGACCTCCACGCTGCTCAGCCTGTTCGTCGTCCCCTCCATCTACCTGCGATTCCACCGCCCGCTCGACCGGCCGGCGCCCGTGGCCGGCACCGAAGGAGAAGCACATGCGACCTGACCTGCGCCGTGCCGTCACGGCACCCGCCCTGCTCGCCACCGCCGCGGTCCTGGCGATGACCGTGTTCCTCGCGCCCGGGGCGGCGGCGGTGCCGAGCCCCGCCAGGCCCGCCCCCCCGGTGTTCACCCACCCGCTCGAGACCAACTCGAGGTACTTCCCCCTGGTCCCCGGGATGCGCTTCTCCTACCGGGGCACCGTCACGGATGCCGACGGCAGCCACCTCCACGAGATCGTGTTCATCGTCACCGACCTCGTCAAGAAGGTCCACGGAGTCAACGCGCGCGTCATCCTCGACCGGGACTACGACGACGGCGTCCTCAGCGAGGCAGAGCTCGCCTTCTTCTCCCAGGACGACGCGGGCAACGTGTGGACCCGCGGGGAGTACCCCGAGGAGTACGACAACGGCAGGTTCCAGGGTGCGCCCAGCACGTGGATCGACGGGGTGCGGGGTGCCCACGCCGGGATCCTGGTGCCGGGCTGGCCGCTGCTCGGCACGCCGCCGTTCGTCCAGGGACGGGCGCCGGCCATCGACTTCTACGACGTCGGTCAGGTCGTGGGCAAGGACCTGCGCACCTGCGTTCCGACGGGGTGCTATTCCGGTGTCGTCAAGATCAAGGAATGGTCGCCGAACGCCCCCGAGGACGGCAACCAGTTCAAGTACTACGCACCGAACGTCGGGCTGGTGCGCATCGCGGCCCAGGGCGGCGACGCCCAGGAGGTGATGGTGCTGCAGTCCCTCCGGAGGCTCGGCCCCGAGGCGCTGGGGGCCGCGCGGGCGGACGCGCTCCGGCTCGACCAGCGCGCCTACCACGTCTCCAAGGACTACGCAGCGACCGGTCGGGCGCACCTGCCCGAGTGACCGCTGCCGGTCCGCCGGGCGCCAGCCGTTAGGCTGGCGCCCGTGAGCGACGCGCACCCGACCGACCTGCAGAGCCACCCCGTCCTCGTCGTCGACTTCGGCGCCCAGTACGCCCAGCTCATCGCCCGACGGGTGCGCGAGGCACAGGTCTACAGCGAGGTCGTGCCCCACTCGATGACCGCGGCCGACATCCTCGCCAAGGAGCCGGCCGCGATCATCCTGTCCGGCGGTCCGAGCTCCGTCTACGAGGACGGCGCCCCGCGCCTCGACCCGGCGCTGCTCGAGGCCGGGGTCCCCGTCTTCGGCATGTGCTACGGGTTCCAGTCGATGGCCCAGGCGCTCGGCGGCACCGTCGCCCGGACGGGCGCTCGCGAGTACGGCAAGACGGACGCAGCCATCAGCGACGTCGAGTCGACCCTCTTCGCCGGGCAGCCGCCGAGCCAGACCGTGTGGATGTCGCACGGTGACTCGGTCAGCGCCGCGCCCGACGGCTTCGCCGTCACCGCGACGACCGCCGGCACGCCCGTCGCGGCCTTCGAGGACGACGACCGCCGCCTCTACGGCGTGCAGTGGCACCCCGAGGTGCTCCACTCCGAGCAGGGCCAGCGGGTCCTCGAGAACTTCCTCTGGAAGGGCGCGGGCATCGCACCGGACTGGACGCCGGGTCACGTCGTCGACGACCTCGTCGCCACGATCCGCGACCAGGTCGGCGAGGACCGCGTCCTCTGCGCCCTGTCCGGCGGTGTCGACTCCTCCGTCGCGGCAGCCTTGGTGCAGAAGGCGATCGGGGACCAGCTGACGTGTGTCTTCGTCGACCACGGTCTGCTCCGTGAGGGCGAGGCCGAGCAGGTCGAGCAGGACTTCGTCGAGGCGACCGGTGTCGACCTCGTGATCGTCGATGCCCGCGAGCGGTTCCTCGAGGCGCTCGCCGGCGTCACCGACCCCGAGAGCAAGCGCAAGATCATCGGCGAGCAGTTCATCCGTGTCTTCGAGCAGGCGGCGCGCGATGTCGTCCACGACCGCGGCGACGAGGAGCACCCCGTCAAGTGGCTCGTGCAGGGCACGCTCTACCCCGACGTCGTCGAGTCCGGCGGCGGTGAGGGCGCCGCCAACATCAAGAGCCACCACAACGTAGGCGGCCTGCCCGACGACCTCCAGTTCGCGCTCATCGAGCCGCTCCGCACCCTCTTCAAGGACGAGGTGCGCCAGGTCGGGCTCCAGCTCGGCGTGCCCGAGGTCATCGTGTGGCGCCAGCCGTTCCCCGGACCCGGCCTCGGCATCCGCATCATCGGCGCCGTCGACGCCGAGCGCCTCGCCATCCTGCGGCGCGCCGACGCCATCGCGCGCGAGGAGCTGACGAGGGCCGGCCTTGACCGCGACATCTGGCAGTGCCCCGTCGTGCTGCTGGCCGACGTCCGGTCGGTCGGCGTCCAGGGCGACGGGCGCACCTACGGCCATCCCGTCGTGCTGCGCCCCGTCGCCTCGGAGGACGCGATGACGGCCGACTGGGCCCGCGTCCCCTACGACGTGCTCGCGTCGATCTCGACCCGCATCACCAACGAGGTCGAAGAGGTCAACCGCGTCGTGCTCGACGTGACGAGCAAGCCGCCGGGCACCATCGAGTGGGAGTGACGCACCCGACAGTGACCTGAGCCGGCCGTCCGTGGAGGGCCGAGCGTCCGGCGCGTGGACTGTCGACGTGGAGCCTCGTCACAGCCGACCTCGTTAGCGTGGTCCCATGACGACGCGCCCGAGCACGCCCACGGTCCGCAGTCTGGCGC
>NZ_JBFULD010000319.1:0-4827 GCF_056400505.1 Terrabacter sp. P5_B1 | reverse complement strand
GAGCTGCGGCGCGCCGGACCCGGTGAGGTAGGCGTGCATGCCGGCCGCGACCTCGCGCAGAGGTCGTGGCGGCAGGTAGGCCGAGGCCCCGGCATCGAGCAGACGGCTCACGGGCCCCGGCGCGCTGACGCCGAGCTCCTCGTCGTCGATCTCGGTCACGATCACCCGGGCGTTCGGGAAGCCGGCCCGGAGCGCACCGAGCAGCTGGGGGCTCACGGGATGGGTCAGGACCACGTCGGCCGTCGGCGGCGCCTTCAGCAGGTCGAGGACGATGTAGTCGGACCCCAGCTCGTCGGAGAGCCGACGGCGTGCGGCGTCGGACAGCTTCGTCGCCGTGGCCACGACGGTGACACCGTCGCGAACCGCCTCGGGAGGGGCTGACTCCGGTGCGACGACCGGCGGCCCCGACACGACGGTGCCCTCGAGGACGCCCGGGCGGAAGGCCAGCGACCCGATGTAACGACCCTCGCTGCGGAGCCTCACCTCGCGTCCTGCGACCATCGCCTCCACCGCGGCCCGGACCTCGCGCGGCAGCGTCTCGAGGTCGAGAGTCGGCGCACCGCGTCGGCGGTCGCGTCCCTGCACCGGGTCCTGGAGCACAGGGGCACCGTAACCCGGCCGTGCTCGCGGAAGGCGCAGCACAGACCGCGCCACGCGGCATACGCCAGGAGGGGCTCCCCGTTACTGGCCGGTGCGGCCGTCGACAGACTCGCGCAAGAGGTCGGCGTGGCCGCAGTGTCGGGCGTACTCCTCGATCAGGTGCACGATGACTCCGCGCACCTGCCAGGGTTCGCCCGGGACGAGGTTCTCGCCGAGGTCGTCGTAGCGGTCGTAGACCTCCCGGGCGTGCGCCACCTCGCGATGCCACGACTCCCAGGCATCCGCCACACAGCTCTCGGTGCCGAGCGCGCCCTCGAAGTCGAGGTCCGGCTCGTCCTCCGTCCAGTAGAGGACAGGCAGATCCCCATGTCCCTCGAGCGTCCGACGGAACCAGTGGTGCTCGATCTTGGCCAGGTGCCGGACGAGCCCCAGCAAGCTCATCGTGCTGGGCGGCACCGACCGCGTGGCCAGCTGCTCCGGCGTGAGCCCGTCACACTTCATCTCGAAGGTCATCCGGTAGCGCTCGAGGTAGTCGAGCAGCGTCGCCGTCTCGCCCACCGGCCGCTCCCGGTCGTTGCGCGGGTCGGTGTCCGGCTCGACCCAGAAGGCGCGGCGGATGGGTGCGGTCTGCTCGCTCATGCCGGGCAGCCCATCAGGTGCGACAGGGATTGGCAACCTCGAATCCGCGCGCGAAGTCCGCCCCGGCGGAGTTGTGGTGGCGTTCCGGGGCAGATCCGCGCGCGAAGTSCGCCCCGGCGGAGTTGTCGTGGCGTCCCGGGGCCTTCGTCCCCGAGGCGCAGCTGGCGACCCGCAGCTCGACGCGCTCGTGCTGCTCGACCTGGCGTGGCACGACTGTCATGGCGAGTCCAGCCTTCCCGACCAGGTGACCGAGGATGTCTGGGTGGTGTCCGGAGGCGACCTCGCTCGACTCGGGGCCGCCTCACACCCTGCCGTCGTCGACTCCCGCAACCTGCGGTGAGCGCCGACAGGCTCCGGGCATCCGAACCCTGACGCTCCTCAGTCGGGTCTCAGCCGCTCGTCGAAGAAGTCCAGAACGCGGTCGACGGCGATCTGTTGGCGGTGCGCCGTGAGCGTCGCATGGCCCTTGCCCTCGAGCTCGACCTTGATGAAGCCATCCCCGAGCAGGTCGGTGAGCGTGTCGAACCGGGTGCCGATGGCAGGGTCCTCGCGGTAGCGGAGGCCCGTGACGGGGCAGCCCGCCGCCACCCGCCGACGCACCACCTCGCGGGTCGCCGGGCTGAGCCCGAGGTCCGCTGCACGGGTCTTGCCCAGGGGTGCGGGCAGCGCCGGCTGGGCCACGACAGGCGCGGCGACGCAGTCGTCGACCATCATCGCCAGCGCGAACCCGCCGGTCAGGCACATGCCGAGCGCACCGACTCCGGGGCCTCCGAGCTCGTCGTTCAGGCTGCGAGCCAGCGACCGCAGCCAGTCGGTGACCGGGGAGGCCACGCCGGCCCTGAGCTTGGTGAACTCCCTGCTCACACAGACCTGAGCGATCGCCTTGGCGATCTGTCCACCGCTGGCGGACGCCCCCGGTTCGCCGAACAGGTGCGGCAGCACCACGGTGAAGCCGCGATCGACGACCTCGTCGGCGAATCGCAGCACCTCGGGGGTGATCCCCGGGATCTCGTGGACGATGACGACGCCCGGCCCGGCTCCCTTGCGGTAGGTGGGATGGGTCACCCGGCCTGCGGTGTGGCTCCCGCAGGCCCACCCGGCAAGTTCCCTCATGCCTTCATGGTCGCGTAGGTATCGGACAGCCCGTGGGTGATCCGCGCAGAACGACATACCGCGGGGCGCGTCCGAGCTGCCGTGGGTTGCCAGGTCGGCCAAGTCGGCCAGGACGACCCTGGCTACAGCTCGACATGGGCGCCCATCACGATGGTCCGCTCAGGCGGCAGGTGGAAGACCTCTGTCCGGTTCGCGGCATTGTGGTACATCCACGCGAACAACCGCTTGCGCCACGTGCGCAGCCCGCGATGGCCGGTGGCCTGGACGGTCAGTACGGACAGGAAGTAACGGGCCTCGTCGAGGTCGATGTCGAGCTCGGGTGTCTTGCCGACCGCGAGGGCCAGTCCCCGGGGGATGTCCTGGCTGTCGGTGAAGCCTACGTGCACCTTGACGTGCACGAAGCCGTCGGTCGCGTCACCGAGGTCGTCGACCTCGACGCGGTCGACGTGCCGGATGTGCGGCACGTTCTCGTTGACGATCTGCACCAGGATGACTCGGTCGTGCACGACGCGGTTGAAGTCGGCGTTGGTGCGCAGGGCGAGAGGCGTCGTCGTGGCATTGGGATGGGGGAAGACCGCGACGCCAGGCACGCGTCTGACGAGGTCAGGGTGTTTCTGAAGCATCTTGAGGAAGAGCGGGAGCGGGCCCTCGAGGTCCCGGGCCTCGGCATGCAGCGCGTCCGCGCCACGCCGCCACGTCGTCATGAGGGCGACGACCAGGGCGGCGATGACGAGGGGCAGCCATCCGCCGGCGACGACCTTGGTGAGGTTGGCACCGAGGAAGGTCAGCTCGACGCCGACGACGAGGACCAGGTAGACGACGAGCTTCCACGTCTGGACCTTCCACACGTGTCGGGCGAGGAGCAGGAACAGTGCGCTGGTCAACAACAGCGTCCCCGTCACGGCCAGGCCGTACGCGGCGGCCAGCCGGCTCGAGCTGCGGAACGCCGCGGTCAGCAGGAGCACTCCGGCGAAGAGGATCCAGTTCATCACCGGGACGTAGATCTGACCCCCCTCCTCGCGGGAGGTGTGTCGAACCCCGAGCCGCGGCAGCATCCCCAGCCGCACCGCCTGCCGCGAGACGGAGAACGCGCCGGAGATGACGGCCTGGGAGGCGATGACCGTGGCGACCGTGGCAAGCAGGACCAACGGCAGCGTGGCCCAGGTCGGGGCGAGCAGGAAGAATGGGTTGGACACGGCGCCCGGGTCACCGAGGATCATCGCGCCCTGCCCGAGGTAGTTGACGGCGAGCGCGGGGAAGACGACCAGGTACCACGCGAGGCGGATGGGTTTGGCGCCGAAGTGGCCCATGTCCGCGTAGAGCGCCTCGGCTCCGGTGATCGTCAGCACCACGCCGCCCATGGCCACGAACGCGACCAGCGGATGCTGGGCGACGAACGCCAACGCATACGTGGGCGAGATCGCCGCCAGGATCTCGGGGTTGGCGAAGACGTGGGGTAGTCCGAGCACCGCGAGCACGGCGAACCAGAGCACCATCACGGGTCCGAAGGACCTGCCGACGACCCCGGTGCCCCAGCGCTGGATGACGAAGAGCACGGACAGGACGGCCACGGTGATCGGCACGACGAGCTCGGTCAGGGACGGGTCGGCCACCGCGAGGCCCTCGATCGCCGACATGACCGAGATGGCGGGGGTGATGACGGCGTCGCCGTAGAACAGCGCGGCGCCGAGCACGCCCATGACCATCACCGCAGCGAGCCGTCGGGTGCCCTGCAGGTGGCGGCGCAGCAGCGCCACGAGCGCGAGGATGCCGCCCTCGCCGTCGTTGTCGGCGCGCATCGCCAGCGACACGTACTTCATGGAGACCACCAGGGTGATCGACCACAGCACCATCGAGATGACGCCCAGGACGTCGCCCCGGGTGGCCTGCACCGTGTTGTGCTCGATGCTGAAGACGGTCTGCATCGCGTAGAGGGGGCTCGTGCCGATGTCACCGAAGACGATCCCGAGGGCCCCGAGGGCCAACGGAAGGATCCTCCCGCCGGCGCGGTGCCCCAACTGATGGCCCGGCTGATGGCCCGGCGCCGCTGCGACCGGTGGGGGCCCCGCGGGGGCGGATGCCGCATCCTCGGCCGGGGGCGGTGTCGCTTCGCCCATGGAAGTCACGACGTCATCGTGTCACGTGACCGGCCGGCAGGCCCGTCCGTCCGCGGGCGTGACGTCGTGCAAACCCACACCGGGCCAGGGGGAGCGTCACCACATGAGATCCGGGTTTTTGTGTTCGGTCACCACACCGGCTGGCCCGGCCCGTCTCCTTAGTCTTCCCGCATGCCCGACGCCCGCATCGACGCCCGCAACGACGCACGCGACGACGCCCCGGACCGCCCCGAGCGCGGCCCCCTGGCGGTCAACGAACCCATCGACCTGAGCGGGCGCACCGCCCTGGTCACCGGAGCAGCGAGCGGCATCGGGGCGAGCGTCGCCCGGGCCCTCGCGGGCGCGGGCGCCATGGTGC
>NZ_JBFULD010000318.1:0-4842 GCF_056400505.1 Terrabacter sp. P5_B1 | reverse complement strand
CACCTCGAGCATGCACATCAGCGTCCACGTGCGCTCGGGTGACCCTGCCACGGACGAGCTCGACCTCACCACGCACTCCCTCATCGTCTTCGTGCCCCTCGACAGCAACGGCAGCGCCGTCGCCGCCAGACCGTGGACCCCGGCCAGCGACGAGGACGTCGCCCTGCGCGACCACGCACTCGAGCTCGTCGCGATGCGCAACCAGGTCGACGCCGAGCGCCACATCCCCTGAGGCGGCACGGCTTCCCCGAGGCGTCGGGCCCGGCCGGAGGTGCGACCCGGTGCCGGTCAGCGGGCGCGCGTCGGCAGATGGGTCCGCGGCGCCATCCGCGGACCACGCCGCGGTCGGCGCTGGCCCGCGAGACCGAGCAGGTGCTGCACGCGGTAGCGGTGACCCCGGTAGGGCTCGAGCAGCTCGGCGAGCCCGTCGTCGTCGACCGGGGTGCCGGTCAGGGCCCAGCCGATGTCCTTGGCCACGTGGTAGTCGCCGAACGAGACGGAGTCCGGGTCGCCGAGCGCGCGCTGGGCGACCTCCGCCGCGGTCCACACCCCGACACCGGGCAGGGCACGCAGTCGACGGTGCGCCTCGGCGACCGACACGGACGCGCCCTCCTCGAGCCGGCCGGCATACCCCGCAGCTCGCACGACGGTCCGCGAGCGGGCGCCGTCGACGGACGCCTGCAGCCACGCCCAGGACGGGATCGCCGCCCATCCGGCCGCCGTCGGCGGCGCCATCAGCCCCGGGAACGGCCCCGGCGCGGGCGCACCGAAACGACGGACGAGCACGCGGTAGCCGGCGAACGCCTCCTGGCCGGTCACCTTCTGCTCGATGACGGCCGGCGCGAGCGCGTCGAGCACGAGGCCCGAACGCGGCACCCGCCAGTGGGCGAAGCGGCGCCACGCCTCGGCGACGACGTCGTGGTGCGGCTCGAACCCCGAGGGGTCGTCCTCCTCGCCGAGCAGGGCCGGCACGGACTCGAGCAGCCACGCGGCACCCGGCCCCCACGCCTGCGCGTGGACCTCCGAGTCCCCGGGCCGGCAGATGAGATGCAGCGTGCCGACGCCCTCGGGCGTCTGGGCCGCCCGCGTCACCGTGCCCTCCCGACCGAACCGCGACGTGGGGTCGCCCGAACCCCGGCGGAAGACCCCGAGCTGGGCGCGGAGCGCGATCTCGCGGCCGCTGCGCCAGTGGCGGGTCGACGGTTCGGGCACCACACCATCCTCGCCTACACTCGGCACGGTTGTTGAACGGGACGACATCAGGCCCGGACGCCGACCTGCTCACCCGCCACCACGGGGTCCGGCGCTGCCGACAGACCGACAGGAACGAGGAACGATGGCCCGCGAGACGACCCGAGACCGCCGCGAGCGCGTCGCCGAGATGCAGGCGGCCCAGAAGAGGGCCGAACGCCGTCGCCTCTTCGTCGTCATCGGTGCCTGCGTCGCGGTCGTCGCCATCATCGGCGCCGCCGTCGCCTGGGCGATCATCGGTGAGCAGAACAAGAAGAACGAGGCCCTGGCGAACATCAACGGGGACATCGCCGCCGCCTCGTGCGACGCCGTCACGAACGACCCGGCGAGCGGGTCGAGCGACCACGTCGGCCCCGGCACGCCGCAGGCCGACGTCACGAGGATTCAGTACGCCACGGTCCCGCCGTCGAGCGGCAAGCACTTCGTGACCCCCGCCGTCGACTCCCGCCGCGTCTACACCGTCGCCGACGCGCCCCGCATCGAGACCCTGGTGCACAACCTCGAGCACGGCTACACCATCCTCTGGTACGACCGCTCCGTCGAGAAGGAGCAGGCCGCCGCGTTCCAGGCGCTCGCCACCAAGGTCAACGCCATGAAGGAGTCGGCGAACAAGTTCCTCATCAGCCCGTGGGACCCCTCCTACGGCGCGTTCCCCGCCGGCAAGAAGTACGCCCTGTCGCACTGGTCGGCCGACGTCGACCAGGCCAGCGGCAAGGTGGGAACCCAGATGGGCCACCGCCAGCTGTGCGGCGGCCTCAACACCACGGTCGTCGAGGACTTCGTCAAGAACCACCCGTGGAGCTCGGCACCCGAGCCCGGCGCCGCCTGAACCGCTCCGAGCCTCTCCTGGGGCCGCTGCTGAGCGGCTCCTGAGCCCTCTCGAGCGCACTTCCGGACCGCCTCCCACCACGGGCCACTGGGGCTGGTGACGCGCGGCCGGGTTAACCTGCCGCCATGACTATCACCGGCGAGTACGTCCCCAGCCCCAGCGACTGGGTGCGCAAGCAGGTCGAGACGATCGAGCACACCGGCACGACCGACTCCGTCGACATCATGGGCCTGCCCGTGGTGATGCTGACGATGCGCGGCGCCAAGACGGACGCCATCCGCAAGGTCCCCCTGATGCGGGTCGAGCACGACGGCGCCTTCGCCGCGGTCGCGAGCCAGGGCGGAGCCCCGGCGCACCCGAAGTGGTACCACAACCTCCTCGCCCACCCCGACATCGAGCTGCAGGCCGGCACCGAGACGTTCCCGGTCCACGCCCGTGAGCTCGAGGGCGAGGAGCGCGAGCAGTGGTGGCAGCGGTGCGTCGCGGCCTTCCCCTCCTACGGGGAGTACCAGACGAAGACCGACCGTCTCATCCCGGTCTTCGTCCTCGAGCGCCGCTAGTCCGGAGCGCACGACCCGGCGCGGACGCGGTCAGACGCTGAGGTCGCTCTCGTCGCGGACGGCGTGGTGCTCGGTGACCAGGTGGTGCGACCGGGCGTAGAGCCAGCCCCCGAGCGCCGCCACGACGTCGACGATGGTGACGATGAACCGCGACATGATGGCGACGGCAGCCGCCGCCGGGGTCGGCATCGCCGTCGACAGGATGAGCGTCAGCAGCCCCTCACGCGCACCGAGTCCGGCGGGCAGCACGATCGTCAGCATGCCGAGGGAGACCGACAGGGCATAGCCGGTCATGGCCGCGGTGGTGAGGTCGGGATGGGCGCCGTCACCGGCGACGGCGCGGGCGAGCAGCAACGTGTGCAGCCCGAAGGCGATCCACACGAGGATGAAGGTGGCGACCGCGCGCAGGACCGCGCGGGCCGACAGCCCGTGCTCGAGTGGCTCGCGCTTCAACGTACGCAGGGTCCGGTCGATGACGGCGTTGAGCAGCTGGGGCACGCACAGCACGACGAGGATCGGGATGGCGAGCAGCAGCCACCAGTCGAAGCCCGACGAGTCGCTCCTCAGGAGGAAGGACGCTGCGGGCAGCCCGACGAGCAGGCCCGTCAGCAGGGACAGCCCGAGCGCGAGCAGCCCGGTGACCGCGGTGCGCCGGCGGGGCACCTTGAGGTGGCTCGCGATGTCGGCCTGCACGAGCACCGACCACAGCGAGCCGGGAAGGTACTTGCCGAGCTGACCGACGAAGTAGACGCCCGACGCCGGGGCGATGTGCAGGTCGGAGCCGAGGTCGCGCAGCAGCGTCCTCCAGCCGACCATCGTCAGCGCGGTCCCGACGGCGGCGGCGAGCATCGACCACAGGAACGTCGACCACGAGATCTGGTCGAGGTGGACGGAGACGTCGGCCCAGTTGCGGACGACGGCGTAGACGACGGCTGCGAGCGTGATGAGCGCGATGGCCACGCGGAGGACGGTGAGGATCTTCTGGCGGGTCATGTCCGCACCATCATCGCAGGGCCACGGTGATGCTCAGCGCCGCCGCAGCGTGAGACGGACGAGACCGTATGCCGCGTCGTCGGCGCGCGCACGTGACGCCGCCTCCCGCATCCGTGCGTTGACGTCGCCGTCGAGGTCCCCGACGAGCACGAAGCCCGCGTCGTGGGCTCGCGCGAGCAGCCCTCGCACGTCCGCCGGACCGACCGCGCCCTCGGCGGCACGCGGACCGATGGGGATCGTGACGACGAGCAGCCCGCCGGACCGGAGCGCCCAGGAGGCCTGCTCGAGCACGTGGTCCACGTCGTCGGCGTCGCAGCCGGTGGGGTGGATCCGCACGATGACGTCGAGGGAGCCGGTGTCCACGTCGAGCGCTGCCACGCTCGGGTGGGATCCGGTGAAGTCGATCTCCACGGGCGCGAAGCCGACGGCCCGGGCCCACCGTGACAGCAGGGACCGCGTGCCGCCCTCGTCGACGATGACCGCGCTGCGCCGCCCGTCGTCGCGCACGCGCAGGATCGCCGCCAGGGCCCCGAGGGCCGCCCAGGCCGAGACGCTGTCGAGCGACCGCGGCAGGCCGAGGATGCGCGAGAGGCGGCGGGCGTCGTCGGCCTCGTCCGGCTCACCGAGCACGTCGGTGGCGAGCACCCACTCGGGCAGGTCGTCGGGACGCAGGGAGACCAGGGGCCGCCGGGCCGCGAGAGCCCGTTCGGCGCTGCGTCGGGCCCGACCGGCGACCCGGCGGGTCGCGCTCGTGACGATGCGGCGGCCGCGGGCGACCCTACCTGGCTCCGCCACCGCCCCGGCGCTCGCCGCTCCCCCGCCCGGCAGGGAGCGCTCGACATGGTCGTCGCCGTCGGGGTCGCCGTCGGGGTCGTCGTCGAGGCCGTCGCTGGGACCGTCACCGGAGAGCGGGTCGGGGGCGGCGGCATACGACCAGCCGGAGAGGCCACCGAGCAGCACGCTCTCGTCGACGGAGAGGGCCTCGAGCGTGCCGAGGTAGTGCGCCCACGGCCCCGACAGGTCTGGCGTCTGGACGCCCTCGGCGAGTCTGCGGCGCACTTCCGGGTCGCCGAGTCGGCGCAGCGCCTCGGACAGGGCGCGCTCGTCCTCGGGCGGGACGAGCAACCCGTTGACACCGTCGACCACCTGCTGCGAGAAGGGCGCGATGTCGGAGGCGAGCACCGGCAGGCCGTGCGCGTGGCCGAGGAC
>NZ_JBFULD010000317.1:0-4874 GCF_056400505.1 Terrabacter sp. P5_B1 | reverse complement strand
CGACGTGACGGGGCGGCAACACGTGGCCTCTCGACGCGAACGAGGCGGCAACACGTGGCCTCTCGACGGTGGAGGCTCGGGGCGGCGGCGAAGCCGTGCACCCAGTCCCGCAGCTCGGTCTGGTCGTCGTTCAGGGCGAGCGAGAACTCCACCACGACGGGCCGCCGCCTCAGGCCTTGGGCAGGTCGAAGAAGTTCGCGATGTTGGCGGCGAGCCCGAGGTCGCCCTTCGCCTTGATCTTGCCGGTCATGAACATCATGACCGGGTTGCCGCTCTTGGTGATGACCTTGGCGAAGTCGACGGGCGTCATGGCCAGGGTGAGGGTCGAGTCCCCGTCGTGCCCGGGGAGCGTGCTGCACGTCCCGTCAGCGAAGCGCACGGTCCACTCGTCGGCGCCGCCGTCGGGTCGCCCGGTGATGCTCCAGTGCGTGGTGGCCGTGGTCGAGCCGGCACGATCGGGCCGGAAGAGCTCGGGCATCCGCCGGAAGATCGCGTCGACGATCGCCTCACGGTTGGGGCTCTCCATGACCGCCCTGACGTCCCTGTCGGACATCTCCTTGACGATGCGGATGAACTCGCGGGGCTCGACGGCCGCGATCTGCTCGGCGCTGGCGGTTGTGAGGTCGATGTCGGACATGCGGTCCCTCCGGACGGAGACGACGTTGTTACCGCCAGTAGGTTACTGGACGGTTGAGCCGTCGAGGAACCAGCCCGCCACCATCCCCTCCGGGCGCCCGGGCTCGATGTAGTGCTCCCAGGCGAAGGCGACGGCGAACATCTCCATCGGCATCTGGAGCATCCCCTGCGCGTCGGACTGGCTCGCGTGGGCCTTGAGTGCCGAGCGCTTGACTTCCAGGAACTCGCTGACGTCGCAGGCCCAGTGCAGCTCGCTCTCGAGGCTGCCGAGCGGGTTGCCGTCGTCCATCGGCGCGCTCGGGTCCCACTCCAGCACGTCGAGCCCGGCGGCCATCGCCGCCTGGTGGGAGCGGATCATGGCGTCGCGGTTCATCGAGCCCTCGAGGTAGCGCCGCGTGCCGGCGAGCTCGGCCGCGCGCTTCGTCACGGCGTGGACCTTGACGTGGTCGGGATGGCCGTAGCCGCCATGCCAGTCGTAGCCGACGACGACGTCGGCGTCCTCCTCGCGCAGCACGGCCGCGAGGCGCTCGGCGGCCTCCTCGGTGTCGGCGCGGGCGAAGCTCTCCTCGTGGTCGTTCTGGGCCCACCCGGTCATGCCGGAGTCGGCGTAGCCGAGGAACTCGACCCGGTGCGTGCCGATGACGGCGTTGGACGCAGCCGCCTCGACCCGGYGCCGCTGCACGACGGTCTCGCCCTCCGCCAGGTCTTCGGGGGCGTCACCGTGGTCGCCGTTGGTGGCGACGACGAGGACGACGCGGTGCCCCTCGCTGACGGCGCGCGCCATCGAGCCGGCGGACTGGGACGCCTCGTCGTCAGGATGGGCGTGGACGAAGACAACGGTTGACATGCCCTCAGCCTCTCACCGCGCACCGACGTTCCCACCATCGGCGGACGCAGCCCCGACGGGCAGCGTGTAGACGACGTAGCCCTCGTAGGTCGCCACCTCGTCGTAGAGGCGCCGCGCCACGGCATTGCCCTCGTGGGTCTGCCAGTAGACGCTGACGCAGCCTCTGTCGCGGGCCCAGTCCCGGACGGCGCCGATGAGCGCGGTGGCGACCCCGCGCCCACGCAGCGCCGGGTCGGTGAAGAGGTCCTCGAGGTAGCACAGGTCCGGCTCGCTCGAGCTGGGATGCACGAGGAAGTGCGTGATCCCGACGAGCTGCCCGTCCAGCCACGCGCCGCGCCCGTGCAGCCGCGCGCCAGAGGTGATCTCGCGCCATGCCGTGTCGTATGCCGTGTCGTCGAGAGTGCGCCCGTAGAAGCTGATGTACGCGCGGAAGAGCACTTCCCACCGGCCCCGGTCGTCGGGCCCGAACCTCCGGATGTCGACCACCAACCCGACGCTAGCGCGACGTCACGCCCATCGGGAGGGCCACGACCCGGCATACCGAATGAGCGGGTCAGGCGTCAGGCCTTCTTGGCGGTGGCCTTCTTGGTCGTGCGCTTCGCCGTCTTCTTGGCCGTCTTCTTCACGGCGCGCTTGCGGGTCGTCGGGCCCTTGGCGCGCTTCTCGGCGAGCAGCTCGTAGCCGCGCTCCGCGGTGATCGCGGCCGGGTCGTCGTCCTTGCGCAGCGTCGCGTTGGTCTCGCCGTCGGTGACGTACGGACCGAAGCGGCCGTCCTTGACGACGACGGGCTTGCTGCTGACCGGGTCGGTGCCGAGCTCCTTGAGCGGCGGGGTCGCCGCCGCACGCCCGCGCTGCTTCGGCTGCGCGTAGATCGCGAGCGCCTCCTCGAGCGTGATGTCGAAGAGCTGCTGCTCGGTCGTGAGCGAGCGCGAGTCCGTGCCCTTCTTGAGGTACGGGCCGTAGCGACCGTTCTGAGCGGTGATCTCGACACCGTCGGCGTCGGCGCCGACGACGCGCGGCAGCGACAGCAGCTTGAGCGCGTCGTCGAGCGTCAGCGTCGAGAGCTCCATGTCCTTGAAGAGCGAGGCGGTGCGGGGCTTGACCTTGGCGGCCTTCTTGCCCTTGGGCTTGTCGCCCGCCTCGTCGTCCTCGATGACCTCGGTGACGTAGGGCCCGTAGCGGCCGGCGCGCGCGACGATCTCGCGGCCGGTCTCGGGGTCCTGGCCGAGCACCTTGCCGTCGTCGGCTGCGACCTCGAGCAGCTCGCGCGCCATCTCGGGCGTCATCTCGTCGGGGGCGACGTCGTCGGTGATCGTCGCGCGGCGCGGCGTGGCCGGCACCTCGGCGCCCGCGGCCACCTCACCCGTCGCGAGGTCGACCCCTGCGGGCACCAGCTCCTCGACGTAGGGCCCGTAGCGCCCGACGCGCACGACCATGCCGTCACCGATGGGGATCGTCGAGATCTCCTTGGCGTCGATCTCGCCGAGGTCCTCGACGAGGCTGCGCAGGCCGGCGGCCGAGGTCGCCTCCTCGCCGAAGTAGAAGCGCTTCAGCCACTCGACGCGACCCTCGTCGCCGTTGGCGATGCGGTCGAGGTCCTCCTCCATCGAGGCGGTGAACTCGTAGTCGACGAGGTTGCCGAAGTGCTCCTCGAGCAGGCGCGTGACGGCGAAGGCCAGCCATGTCGGCACGAGCGCCTGGCCCTTGGTGAAGACGTAGCCGCGGTCCTGGATCGTGCCGATCGTCGCGGCATACGTCGACGGGCGGCCGATGCCGCGCTCCTCCATCGCCTTGACGAGCGTGGCCTCCGTGAAGCGGGCGGGCGGGCTCGTCTCGTGGCCGTCGGCCTCGGCGCGCACGACCTCGAGCGCGACCCCGGCCGAGAGCTTCGGCAGGCGGCGCTCCTCGGCGGCGGCGTCGGCGCGGGCGGCGGCCTCGTCGTCACGGCCCTCCTCGTACGCGGCGAGGAAGCCCTTGAAGGTGATGACGGTGCCGCTCGCGCTGAACTCGACGGACTGCGCACCCTCGATCGCCGTGTCGACGGCGAGCTTGACGGTGGCGGTCGAGCCGCGGGCGTCGGCCATCTGCGAGGCGACGGTGCGCTTCCAGATCAGCTCGTAGAGCGCGAACTCCTCGCCGCGCAGCGACCCGGCGACCTGGGCCGGCGAGCGGAAGCGGTCACCGGCGGGACGGATGGCCTCGTGGGCCTCCTGCGCGTTCTTGACCTTCTTCTCGTAGCGGCGCGGGCTGTCCGGCACGTACTCGGCGCCGTACAGGTCGCGGGCCTGGCTGCGCGCGGCGGTCGTCGCGGCGTCCGACAGCGTCGTGCTGTCGGTACGCATGTAGGTGATGTAGCCGTTCTCGTAGAGCCGCTGCGCCACGCGCATGGCGTTCTTGGATGACATCCGCAGCTTGCGCGACGCCTCCTGCTGGAGGGTCGAGGTCGTGAACGGCGCCGACGGGCGGCGGGTGTAGGGCTTCTCCTGGACGTCGGTGACGCGTGCAGCGAGCGGGAGGCACGCCGAGGCGATCCGGGTCGCGAGCGCCTCGTCGAGGTGGACGACGCCCTTTCCGGTCAGGCGGCCGTCGTCGGCGAAGTCGCGGCCGGTGGCGACGCGGACGCCGTCGACGGACGACAGCCGCGCGGTGAACTGCTGGCTCGCGGCGTCGGGCGTGAAGTCGCCCTCGACGTCCCAGTAGGAGGAGCGGACGAACGCCATGCGCTCGCGCTCACGCTCAACGACCATGCGGGTCGCGACGGACTGGACGCGGCCGGCCGAGAGGCCCTGGCGGACCTTGCGCCACAGGACCGGACTGACCTCGTAGCCGTAGAGGCGGTCGAGGATGCGGCGGGTCTCCTGCGCGTCGACCATCGCGGTGTCGATCTCGCGGGTGTCGTTGACGGCGCGCTGGATCGCCTCGCGGGTGATCTCGTGGAACACCATGCGCTTGACGGGAACCCGCGGCTTGAGCGCCTCGAGCAGGTGCCACGCGATCGCCTCGCCCTCGCGGTCCTCATCGGTGGCGAGGTAGAGCTCGCTGGCGTCCTTGAGCAGCCGCTTGAGCTCCGCGACCTTCTTCTTCTTGTCCGGGTCGACGACGTAGTACGGCTCGAAGCCGTTGTCGACGTCGACGGCGAACTTGCCGAACGGGCCCTTCTTCATGTCGGCCGGCAGCTCGGACGGGTTGGGCAGGTCACGGATGTGACCGACGGACGCCTCGACCTCGAAGTCGCCCCCGAGGTAGCCGGCGATGGTCTTCGCCTTGGCGGGCGACTCGACGATGACGAGCTTGCGGCCCTTGCCTGCGGCCATGGTGYACCTTCAACTTCCCGCATCTCACGTGCAGCGGATTCGTCGCTGCCCGGACGTGGACGCGGACCGACCGTAAC
>NZ_JBFULD010000316.1:0-4876 GCF_056400505.1 Terrabacter sp. P5_B1 | reverse complement strand
CGCCAAGCGTGTCGAGGAGGTGCTGCGCGACCACGAGGTGCCTGTCGACCGGCTCGCCGACACGATTCCCAGTGGCCGGGCTCTCATCGCAACCGGGTCTCTCGGAAGGGGATTCGTCGACGAAACCGCACGCCTCGAGGTGCTCACCGAGACCGACCTCACCGGGCAGGTCGGCAGCTCGACGTCGACGAAGGACATGCGGCGTATGCCGTCGCGTCGGCGCAACCAGGTCGACCCGCTCCAGCTGCGCCCGGGGGACCACGTCGTCCACGAGCAGCACGGCGTCGGCCGTTTCGTCGAGATGATGCAGCGCACGGTCGCCGGAGCCACCCGCGAGTACCTCGTCATCGAGTACGCCCCGAGCAAGCGCGGTCAGCCGGGTGACCGCCTCTTCGTCCCCACCGACCAGCTGGACCAGGTGACGAAGTACGTCGGCGGCGAGGAGCCGACCCTCAACAAGATGGGTGGTTCCGACTGGACCAAGACGAAGTCGCGGGCCAAGCGCTACGTCAAGCAGATCGCGGCCGACCTCATCCGCCTCTACAGTGCCCGCCAGGCCACGAAGGGCCACGCGTTCGCGCCGGACACCCCGTGGCAGCGCGAGCTCGAGGACGCCTTCGCCTACATCGAGACCCCGGACCAGCTGGTCAGCATCGACGAGGTCAAGGCCGACATGGAGAAGCAGGTGCCGATGGACCGGCTCATCTGCGGGGACGTCGGCTACGGCAAGACCGAGATCGCGGTGCGCGCGGCGTTCAAGGCGATCCAGGACGGCAAGCAGGTCGCGGTCCTCGTGCCGACCACGCTGCTCGTCAGCCAGCATCAGCAGACCTTCGCCGAGCGCTACGCGCAGTTCCCGGTCAAGGTCGCCTCGCTGTCGCGCTTCCAGAGCGACAAGGAGGCCAAGGAGGTCATGGCCGGCATGGCCGACGGCAGCATCGACGTCGTCATCGGCACGCACCGCCTGCTCGCCAAGGATGCGCGGTTCAAGGACCTGGGTCTCGTCATCATCGACGAGGAGCAGCGCTTCGGGGTCGAGCACAAGGAGCTGCTCAAGACGATGCGCACAGCCGTCGACGTCCTGTCGATGTCGGCCACGCCAATCCCGCGCACGCTCGAGATGGCTGTCACCGGCATCCGTGAGATGTCAACTCTCGCAACGCCGCCCGAGGAGCGGCACCCGGTGCTCACCTTCGTCGGCGCCTACGACGAGAAGCAGATCACCGCGGCGGTCCGTCGGGAGCTGCTGCGCGAGGGGCAGGTCTTCTTCGTCCACAACAAGGTGAGCAGCATCGAGAAGGCGGCCGGTCGCCTGCGCGAGCTCGTCCCCGAGGCGCGCATCGCGACCGCCCACGGCCAGATGGGTGAGCACAAGCTCGAGCAGGTCGTCGAGGACTTCTGGGAGAAGCGCTTCGACGTCCTCGTCTGCACGACGATCGTCGAGACCGGCCTCGACATCTCCAACGCCAACACCCTCATCGTCGAACGCTCCGACGTGCTCGGTCTCTCCCAGCTGCACCAGCTGCGCGGCCGTGTGGGTCGTGGACGCGAGCGGGCCTACGCCTACTTCCTGTACCCGCCCGAGAAGCCGATGACCGAMACGGCGCACGACCGCCTGCGCACCATCGCGAGCAACACCGACCTCGGCTCCGGCATGGCCGTCGCCATGAAGGACCTCGAGATCCGCGGCGCCGGCAACCTGCTCGGCGGTGAGCAGTCCGGTCACATCCAGGGCGTCGGCTTCGACCTCTACGTCCGGCTCATCGGCGAGGCCGTCGCCGACTTCCGCGGCGACGCCGTCGACGTGCCGGCCGAGATCAAGATCGAGCTCCCCGTCGACGCGCACCTGCCCCACGACTACGTGCCGGGTGAGCGGCTGCGCCTCGAGGCGTACAAGAAGCTCGCGACCGTCGAGACGTTCGAGGCCGTCGACGAGATCGAGGCGGAGCTGCGCGACCGCTACGGCGCGCCGCCCAGGCCGGTGCAGAACCTCCTCGAGGTGGCTCGCCTGCGCGTCGTGGCCCGCGCCGCCCGCATCGGCGACATCGGCGTCCAGGGCAAGGTCGTGCGCTTCGGCCCGGTCAAGGAGCTGCGCGAGAGCCAGCAGCTGCGCCTCATGCGCCTCTATCCGGGCACGCTCGTCAAGGAGGCGCTCGGCACGATCCTCGTTCCCGTCCCGATGACGGCGCGGGTCGGTGGCAAGCCGTTGCGCGACGTCGAGGTGCTCACGTGGGCCCGGCAGCTGATCCAGGCCGTCCTGCTCGACGACATCGCGGCGGCCTCGTCCGCGTCGTCGGGTGCGGCCAGGTCCGCCATGGGAGCACCGTAGGATGTCAGACRCATCCGCCAGAGGAGGAATTCAGTGAAGGCTTGGTCTGCTCAATCCGTGAAGCGCGCGGCCGTCGTCGGCGTCGCCACGCTCGGCGCCGTGTCGCTGCTCGGCGGATGCGGTTTCGAGACGCGTCAGCAGGCTGCCGCCGTCGTCAACGGCAAGGTCATCCACGAGTCCGACGTCCGCGAGACGTCCGACCAGCTCAAGGCCGCCAAGCTCGACTTCGCCGAGAACATCGTCGTGACGGCCCTCGTCGCGGCGCCGCTGCTCAAGGACGCCGTCGCGACCTCCGGCAGCTGGAAGCCCGACGCGACCTACGCCTCCGTCATCTCCTCGATCCCCGGCGCCACCGACACGACGAAGGAGTTCGTCGCGGCGGTCGCCCTCATCCAGTCGCAGAAGATGACGCCGGCCGACGTCGCCGCCTACCGCGCCGACCTCCAGAAGGCCGACATCACGGTCAACCCCAAGTACGGCTCGATCGTGAAGTCCGACCAGGGACCGGTCTACTTCACGCTCGGTCAGCAGACGCCCAACTGGGTCAAGCCTGAGACCAGCCCTGCTCCCGCCACGCCGACCGCCGCCCAGTAACCCTGCCACCCTCGCCGCTGTGACTGCTCGCGTCGTCCTGCTCGTCACGACACCCCGCATCGCGCCGGGGCTCCTCACCCGCGAAGCGTGGTCGAGCCTCGAGCAGGCGTATGCCGTGTGGGGACGTCCCGACGAGCCCCAGGTCGCGGCGCTCGTCGAGGCTGGGGTCGAGGTGCTGCACCGCGAGTCCGCACATCCGGCCGACCTCGCGCGTGATCTCGTGGCGGCCTCTGAGGTCGGCGACGTCGTGTGGGTCGGCTCCTCCGATGGCGACCCCGGCCTCAGCGACGCCATCGCCGTCGAGGTGACGCGCCTTCCCGAGCCCCCCGACGTCGAGCTGCTCATCGGCTCCTTCGACGTCCCCGGCGCGCGACTGCTCGACGTCGTCGCCGTCATGGATCGGCTCCGTTCGCCCGGTGGCTGCCCGTGGGACGCGCAGCAGACGCACGCCTCACTCGTCCCCTACCTGCTCGAGGAGGCTCACGAGGCCATCGAGGCCATTGAGAGCGGCGACCCCACGCACATGCAGGAGGAGCTAGGCGACCTGCTCCTGCAGATCGCCTTCCAGGCCCGCGTGGCCGAGGAGCACGCGACCGAGCCGTTCGACATCGACGACGTGGCCGGCGGTCTCGTCGACAAGCTCGTCCGCCGTCATCCGCACGTCTTCGCCGAGGTCGAGGCGGCTACCGCCGACGCCGTCGAGGCCAACTGGGAGACGCTCAAGGCCGCCGAGAAGCAGCATCGGACGCATGCTCTCGAGGGCGTGCCGACCTCCCTCCCGGCCCTGGCCCGCGCTGATAAGTACGTGTCCCGGCTGCACCGGACCGGCCGGGACGACCTCGTCGACGCGGCCGTCGCTGCCGGGGACGTCGGCGCACGGCTGCTGGACCTCGTCCGACGTGCCCGGGTCGAGGGCGTCGACGCGGAAGCCGCCCTGCGCGAGACCCTGCGGCAGCTGGAGCAGCGTTCAGCCGCGACCAACGGCGGAGACCTGCCGACCGCCTGAGCCATGGCTGGCGCTCTCGCCGCCTGTGCGGCGCGGACCCGCCCCTTCGGTCTGGCACGAGGCCGAGGAGGAGCGAGCCCGGCGCAACTCGGCAGGGGGGGTGCCGGGAGCGCCGGGCCCGCGGGCGGATGCACGAGATGAGGTACCCGTGCCCCCGCCGTTCATGGGGTTCACCTCTCAGTATGCTCCGTGTGAGGCGAAGACGGCATGAACCGTGCGAGCCAGGATCGCGAGATCCTGGACGATCGACCAGTTGTCGACGTAATACAGGTCGAGGCGGACGGTGTCCTGCCACGAGAGGTCGCTCCGGCCAGAGACCTGCCAGAGGCCCGTCAGTCCGGGGCGCACGTGGAGCCGACGCTGGACGTCGGTCTCGTAGCGGCGGACCTCGGCCGGCAGGGCCGGCCTCGGCCCGACGAGGCTCATGTCGCCGTTGATGACGTTGATCAGCTGCGGCAGCTCGTCGATGGAGAACCGGCGCATCACGGCTCCGACACGCGTGATCCGCGGGTCGTGCTCGGCCTTGAACAGGACGCCCTCGGGGTTCTTGTTGAGGTGACTCACCCCCGACAGGCGGGCCTCCGCATCGACGACCATGCTGCGGAACTTGAGGCACTCGAAGAGGTGTCCGTCGCGACCGACCCGGGTCTGGCGGAAGAGGACCGGGCCGCCGTCCTGCAGCTTGGTCAGCAGCGCGAAGGTGAGCATGACCGGTGACGCGAGGAGCAGGGCGACGGTGGCGCCGACCAGGTCGAAGGCGCGCTTCAGGCCGCGGGAGGCCGCGAGACTCTGCGGGGGCTCGACGTGCACGAGCGGCAGCCCCCCGACGGGGCGCATGGCCATCCGGCCCGACGAGATGTCGCTGAGGCTCGGGACGACCGCCATCTGCACGTCGTGGCCTTCGAGGTCCCAGGCATCTGCACGTCGTGGCCTTCGAGGTCCCAGGC
>NZ_JBFULD010000315.1:0-4906 GCF_056400505.1 Terrabacter sp. P5_B1 | reverse complement strand
GCTTCGGCGAGGGCGACCCCGAGGGCTTCGGGCCGGAAGGTGCGGGTGACGGCTTCGCCGAGGAGCTCGGTGCGGGGCGTGCGCTCGACGAAGTCGCCGGACGCGGGGCCGGCGAACCGGCATACGCGAAGCCGGAGCCGTCCGGGGTGGCCGAGCCGGTGCCGGAAGCGGGGCGCGCAGCGGGGAGCGCGCTCATCGGGACCACGGTGACGCCGCGGCGGTACGCGTCGGCGATGGACAGGACCGTGCGGACGTACGTGTCGGACTGGTTGTAGCGCATCACGGCCTTGTAGGCGGCGCCGGGCTGTCGCAGGTCCGTGCCACCCGAGCACAGCAGGACGCCGGCACCCGTCACGGCGTCGGTGAGGCTCTGCGGGTTGGCGACACCGTCCCCGTCGCCGTCGCGTCCGGCCAGCTTCCACGAGGACGGGATGAACTGCATGGGCCCGACGGCACGGTCGTAGACGGCGTCCCGGTCCAGGGCGCCGCCGTCGGTGTCGGTGATCCGGGCGGTGCCCTCCGAGCCGTCGAGCGGGATCCCGATGATCCCGGGACGGGCGATGCCGCTCGCGTCGAGGACGTTGCCGCCGAAGCGCGCGTGGTTGCTCTCGACGCGTCCGATGGCGCCGAGCAGCGCCCAGTCGACACCGCAGCCCGGCTTGATGCCGTCAAGGACGCCGGCAGCGCGCTGGTAGGCGGCGAGGGCCACCGAAGGTATGCCGTTCGCGTCCAGACGGACCGGGGCCAGCGAGGCGATGGCGGAGATCGCACCCCGCGCCTCGGGCGGCACGTCGACGCGCGCGTAGTCCTGGGTGAAGGTCTGGTAGATCGGGGGCAGCTGCATCGGTGCGGGGGCGGGACCCGCCTGCGGGTAGAGCGGGCTGCCCTCGGTGATGGCCTGGTCGGGCACGGTGATGGCTGATGTCGGCTGGACGGAATCGGTGCCGCGGGTGGCGGCGAACGTGATGCCGGCCGTGACCAGGGCGATGACCGGAACGGCGGCAGCGACCCGGCGCGCGGTGGTGCCTGCGCGGACGATGCGGACCATGGGAACTCCTCGATGCACTTCGCCGCCCCCGTTGGCGGTCTGCTCAGGTCAACGAGGCACCTACGCGAAGGTCACGCCGCCCGACCCTCCCAATCGAAAGAGCGATTCGTCCGACTCGGCGCGAAGCTGACCTCCACGCGATCGCGGACGAATCGCTCTTTCGATCCGGGCTGGGGCGGGTCAACCCAGGGCGGACACCACGTGGTCGATCGCCTGCGTCAGCTTCGTGACGTCCTCGGGGTCGACGGCCGGGAACATCGCGACGCGCAGCTGGTTGCGGCCGAGCTTGCGGTAGGGCTCGACGTCGACGATGCCGTTGGCACGCAGCGTGCTGGCGACCGCTGCCGCGTCGATCGAGTCGTCGAGGTCGACGGTGCCGACGACCTGCGAGCGGGCGGCGGGGTCGACCACGTAGGGGGTCGTCCAGCTCGTCCGCTCTGCCCAGTCGTAGAGCCGGCTCGAGGAGTCCTTGGTGCGGGCGGTGGCCCAGTCGAGGCCGCCGTTGCCGAGCATCCAGCGCAGCTGTGCGTTGAGCAGGGCGAGGGTGCTGAGCGACGGCGTGTTGTAGGTCTGGTTCTTCAGCGAGTTGTCGATCGCGGTCGGCAGGCTGAAGAAGTCAGGGACCCAGCGGCCGGTGGCGGCGATCTGCTCGACGCGGGCCAGGGCGGCGGGGGAGAAGGCGGCAAGCCACAGGCCGCCGTCGGAGGCGAAGCACTTCTGGGGGGCGAAGTAGTAGACGTCCGTCTCCGTGATGTCGACCGGCAGGCCACCCGCGCCGGACGTGGCGTCGATGAGCACGAGTGCGTCGTCGTCGGCGCCCTCGACCCGCTTGACGGGGGCCATGACGCCGGTCGAGGTCTCGTTGTGCGGCCACGCGTAGGCGTCGACGCCGGCCTCGGCGTGCGGCGTCGCGAGCGTGCCGGGGTCGGCCTTGACGATCGTCGGCTCGCCGAGGAACGGCGCCGCCGCGGTCACGTTGCCGAACTTGCTCGAGAACTCACCGAACGCGAGGTGCTGCGAGCGTTCGCGCACGAGGCCGAAGGCGGCGATGTCCCAGAAGGCGGTCGAGCCACCGTTGCCGAGGATGATCTCGTAACCGTCGGGCAGGGAGAAGAGGTCGCGCAGGCCAGATCGGACCTCGCCGACGAGGTTCTTGACCGGTGCCTGGCGGTGCGAGGTGCCGAGCACCGTGCGGCCGAGGGAGACGAGGTAGTCGAGCTGCTCGGGGCGCACCTTGGACGGGCCGGACCCGAACCGTCCGTCGGCGGGCAGCAGCCCGGCCGGGATGGTGATGGGCGGGGTCACGGCTGGCGCTTCGGTCACGGATTCACCTTGGGAGTGCGGCCACGTTGCGAGCAGGTGGCGGACGTGTTGAGGGCGGATGACACCGGTGTCACCGCGGCCATTGAACCCCAGCTGCCCACCCCTTGGACACCGGTGATCGTTGCGTGGGACGCCCGGCCGCATGGCTGCCCGCGGCGCGGAACGTCGTTGTCTCCCGACCCGACCGGCGGGATGCTGGATGGGCCGGAACGCTCGCCGACGGGTCTGGCCCCGACGGAAGGCCGAAGCATGTTCCTACGAAACGCAACGCGATCGTTGGCCGCGCTGATCGCGGCCGGCGCCGGACTTGTTCTCGGCGTCGCGACGGCCCTGGCCGCCGAGCCGATGTCGGAGGCGACAGGGAGGTCCGGCCTCTGGCCCCCGCCGCCCCGTCTCGCGCGCCCGGTCCTGGCTCCGGACGGCCTGGCGGACTGGGTCTTCGGCGCCGCGCTCCTGGTGGTGGCGACGGTGGCGTTCGCCTATCACCGGCGTGACGGCGCATCGCCGGACTGACGCCGCGCACCACCACTCGGGCCGCGCACCACCACTCAGTGCGAGATGTCCGGCGTCCAGCCGGCGACGTCCTCGGGCTTGCGCGGGCCCTCGCCGATGTAGCGGGACGACGGCCGGATGAGGCGGCCCGTCCGCTTCTGCTCGAGGATGTGCGCCGACCATCCGGCGGTGCGGGCGCAGGTGAACATCGGCGTGAACATCGAGGGTGGCACCTCGGCGAAGTCGAGGATGACGGCGGCCCAGAACTCGACGTTCGTCGCGAGCACCCGGTCGGGCCGGCGTGCGTGCAGCTCCTCGAGCGCGGCCTTCTCGAGGGCGGCAGCGGCCTCGTAGCGCGGGGCGCCGAGACGCTCACACGCCGAGCGGAGCACGCGGGCGCGCGGGTCCTCCGCGCGGTAGACGCGGTGGCCGAAGCCCATGAGGCGGTCGCCCTTGTCGAGGACCCCCTTGACGTAGGCCGTCGCGTCGCCCTGCTGCTCGACGCCGTCGAGCATGTGGAGCACGCGGGACGGCGCCCCGCCGTGGAGCGGCCCTGACATGGCGCCGACCGCCCCCGAGAGGGCTGCGGCGACGTCGGCGCCGGTGGAGGTGATGACGCGGGCCGTGAAGGTCGAGGCATTCATGCCGTGCTCGGCGGCGGAGACCCAGTAGGCGTCGACGGCCTCGACGTGCTTCGGGTCGGGCTCGCCGCGCCAGCGGATCATGAACCGCTCGGTGATGGTGCGGGCCTTGTCGACCTCGCTCTGCGGGACCATCGGCTTGTCGAGGCCCCGAGCCGACTGCCCGACGAACGACAGCGCCATGACGGCGGCGCGGGCCAGGTTGTCGCGCACCTCCTCGTCGTCGATGTCGAGCGTCGGCTTGAAACCCCACACGGGCGCGAGCATGGCGAGCGCGGACTGGACGTCGACGCGTACGTCCCCGGTGTGCACGGGCAGCGGGTAGGGCTCGGCGGGCGGGAGCCCGGGGTCGAACTCGTTGTCGACGAGGAGCCCCCAGACGTGGGCGAAGTCGACGTGACCGACGAGGTCGTTGATGTCGACGCCGCGGTAGCGGAGTGCCCCGCCCTCCTTGTCCGGCTCGGCAATGGTCGACTCGAAGGCGATGACGCCCTCGAGGCCGGGTTTGAAGTCAGGGTCGGGCGTGCTGTCTGCCATGTCGATCCTTGCTGTGCAGGCGGTACCACCGCGGTGTGGAGGCCGGCAGGCGTCGATGCGATGGAGCGTCGGTCGCGGCTGCCAGACTCACCGTATGCCGTCAGCCGCCGACCAGACACTCTTTGGTGAAGCCGTTTTCACCACCCGAGACCACCATCACGACGCCGTGCGCTTCGAGGGCACGGACTTCACCGGCGCGCACGCCGAGGGCCACACGTTCCTCGAGTGCTCGGTGCTCGGGGGCACGCTCGACGAGGCGCACCTCGAGGGGTCGCGCTGGTCCGAGTCCGAGTGGCAGCGAGTGGCCGGCGTCGGCGTGAGTCTCGTGGAGGCGAGCCTCGTCGAGACGACGATGGAGGGCTGCCGCCTCGCGGCCGTCTCGGCCTGGGGCTCGACGTGGCGTGACGTCACGGTGCGCGGGGGCAAGGTCGACTTCCTCAACCTGCGCGGGGCCCGCCTCAAGGACGTCGCGTTCGTCGACTGCGTCGTCGTCGAGCTCGACCTGCAGGAGGCCACGGTCGACGGGCTGACCTTCGAGGGCTGCACGCTGGTGGCGCCGACCTTCGGTCGTGGGAGGTACGCCGCGCTCGACCTCTCGGGGGCGACGCTGCGTTCGCCGGTCGGGCTCGCCGGGCTCAAGGGCGCGACGCTGAGCCGCTCCCAGGTCATCGACCTCGCCGACGCCCTGGCGCTGGAGCTCGGGATCGTCGTCGTCGACTGAGCGCGAGGGGGTGTCCCGCCGCGAAGGGGCCCTGGCGCCTGTGTCAGTGCTGCGTCGGGTGCAGCAGTGTCGTAGGGCCCGCGGGGTCAGTTGATCTGGTTCGGCTTGGCCCGACGCAGGGCCGCGGCGGCGGCATCCCTGGCC
>NZ_JBFULD010000314.1:0-4911 GCF_056400505.1 Terrabacter sp. P5_B1 | reverse complement strand
GTCCGCGAGAGGCGCTCGGCGAGCTCGACGATGACGAGGCACTGCTTGAGGCTCGCGTCGTCCTCCATCTTGCCGTCGAGCATGACGGCGCCCGTGCCGTCGCCCATCGCAGCGACGACCCGGCGGGCGTGGGCGACGTCGTCGGCCGACGGGCTGAAGACCCGCTTGGCGATCTCGATCTGCACCGGGTGCAGCGACCACGTGCCGACGCAGCCGAGGAGGAAGGCGTTGCGGAACTGGTCCTCGCAGGCGACGACGTCCTGGATGTCGCCGAACGGGCCGTAGTACGGGTAGATCCCGTGCATCGCGCACGCGTCGACCATGCGGGCGATCGTGTAGTGCCAGAGGTCCTGCTGCGCGGTGGCTCGCGAACCGGAGATGTCGCCGTCGACGGGGTCGGTGCGCACGAGGTAGCCGGGGTGGYCGCCGCCCACGCGGGTCGTCTTCATCCGACGGTCGGCGGCGAGGTCGGCCGGACCGAGCGAGAGTCCCTGCATGCGAGGCGAGGCGCCGCAGATCTCCTCGACGTTGACCATGCCGCGCGCGGTCTCGAGGATCGCGTGGACGAGGATCGGCCGGGTCAGCCCGGCCTTGGCCTCGAGCTGGGCGAGGAGGCGGTCGACGTAGTGGATGTCCTCGGCGCCCTGCACCTTGGGCACCATGACGACGTCGAGCTTGTCGCCGATCTCGGCGACGAGCGTCGTCAGGTCGTCGAGCGCCCACGGGCTGTCGAGGGCGTTGATGCGCGTCCACAGCTGGGTGTTCTCGCCGAAGTCGGTCGCCTTCGCGATCTCGACGAGCCCGGCCCGCGCAGCCTCCTTGCGGTCGGCCTTGACGGCATCCTCGAGGTTGCCGAGCAGCACGTCGACGGTGCCGACGAGGTCGGGCACCTTCGCTGCCATCTTCGGGTTGCTCGGATCGAAGAAGTGGATGACGCGGGACGGGCGGGCGGGCACCTGCGCCAGGGGCGTCGGCGCCCCCAACGCGAGCGGTCGGAAGAAGTCCTTGGCGCTGCGCATGGGCGCCAACGTAGCAACGGCCGGCCGCTCCCCGTTATGACGACAGTCACGCGTGCCACCGGTGAGGTCGGGATCACTAGGGTGGCGGTGTGACCGAGCGCGCGACCGAGCAGGGGGCCGTCCCCGAGCACCACGACGCCCCCGCTGCGATCGCCGCCGCCCTGCTCGGCGAGGCGATGACGAAGTCAGGCCTGCTCTGGATCGAGGTGGACGGCGACCGCACGTGGCCCGCGTGGCACGTGTGGGACGACGGGGCTGCCCTCGTCGTCAGCGGACCCGGCGAGCAGCCCCTCCCCTGGCTCCCCCCGGAGGTCCGGGTCGTCCTGCGCAGCAAGGACACCGGGGGGCGGCTGCTGACCGTGCGCGCCCACGTCCACGTCCTGGAGCCGGGCTCGCCCGAGTGGCAGCGCGCCACCGAGCTGCTCCGCGCCTCGCGGCTCAACTCCGTCGACGACTCGCTGACCCGGTGGGCCGCCGAGTGCACGGTCGTCGCGCTGGTGCCGTTCGGCACCCCCCTCGAGTCGCCGGGCGCGTATGCCGCCGACGACCACCGCGAGCCGCCCGCCCGCACCTCCGCGACGACGACGTCGTGGCGCCCGTGGCACTGGGGTGGTCGCGGCGAGGACAAGGCCGAGCGCGAGCGGGCCCGCGACGAGGCGAAGGCCGCCAAGCGGGCAGCGAAGGAGCGGGCGAAGCTGCGCAAGAAGCGCCGGCGACGTGGCACCCCGACGACACGCACGCTGACCCCCTAACCTAGGCCCCATGAGTGCCAACACCCGCGTCTTCGTCGCGCGCCTGACCGGACTGAGCGTCTTCGACCCGCTCGGTGACCAGGTCGGGCGGGTGCGCGATGTCGTGGTGATGTTCTCGCTGAACCGCGCCCAGCCCCGCGTGATCGGTCTGGTCGTCGAGGTCCCGGGGCGTCGACGTGTCTTCGTGCCCATGACGCGCGTGACCTCGATCGACGCCGGCGCCGTCATCACGACCGGCCTGGTCAACATGCGCCGTTTCGAGCAGCGCACCAACGAGGTCCTCGTGGCCGCCGAGCTCTTCGACCGCGCGGTGACCGTCACGGGTCCCGAGGCTGTCGAGGCCGGCGTCTCCGAGGCGCTCGTCGAGGACCTCGCGATCGAGCAGGGGCCACGGCGGGACTGGCTCGGTGTCAAGGTCTTCGTCCGGCAGGCCCCGGCCGGGGTGTCGTCGGCCTCCAAGGCGATGTCGCGCCTCACCCGACGCCGTTCGGGCAAGACGATGCTCGTCGACATCCGAGACGTCGTTGGGCTGCACGAGCAGTCGGGCGCCCAGAGCGCAGAGCGCCTGCTCGAGACCTACGACGACCTCAAGGTCGCCGACCTCGCCGAGGTGATCCACGACCTCAACCCCAAGCGACGCGCCGAGGTGGCGGCCGCTCTCGACGACGAGCGCCTTGCGGATGTCCTCGAGGAGCTGCCCGAGGACGACCAAGTGGAGATCCTCGCCGGCCTCGCCAACAACCGAGCGGCCGACGTGCTCGAGGCGATGGAGCCGGACGACGCCGCAGACCTGCTGGCCGACCTGCCGCCCGAGCAGGCCGAACAGCTGCTCCAGCTCATGGAGCCCGACGAGGCCGCCCCGCTCCGGCGCCTGCTCGCCTACGACGAGAACACCGCCGGTGGCATGATGACGACCGAGCCGGTCATCCTCGGGCCCGAGGCGACCATCGCCGAGGCCCTCGCGACGGTGCGGCGCGAGGAGCTGGCCCCGGCTCTGGCCTCCATGGTGTACGTCTGCCGACCGCCCCTCGAGGCGCCGACCGGACGCTACCTCGGACTCGTGCACATCCAGCGGCTGTTGCGCGAGCCACCGCACGCCGCGATCGGGTCGATCATCGACAAGGAGATCGAGCCCGTGGGCGCGAGCGACTCGCTCGAGAAGGTGACGCGCACCCTTGCCACGTACAACCTCGTCTCGCTGCCCGTCGTCGACGAGAACGGCCGGCTCATCGGGGCGGTGACGGTCGACGACGTGCTCGACCACATCCTCCCGGAGGACTGGCGTGAGGAGCGGCACGAGATCGGGGTCGTCCCGTGAGCGAGCGTTCCGAGCGGCGGGCCCCCTCGCGAGCCGGGCGCGGCGACAAGCTCGACCAGCCCCAGGAGCAGCGCGCCCGGGTCCTGCCGACGATGTCGTTCTCGCAGGAGGCCTTCGGCGTCCTCTCCGAGAGGTTCGCGCGGCTCATGGGCACCGCCGGATTCCTCATCGGCATGACGGTGTTCGTCGTCGTCTGGGTCGGATGGAACGTCTTCGCGCCAAGCTCGCTCGTCTTCGACGCGTACCCGTTCATCTTCCTGACGCTGATGCTGAGCCTGCAGGCGTCGTACGCCGCCCCGCTCATCCTGCTCGCGCAGAACCGTCAGGCTGACCGCGACCGCGTGGCCCTCGAGCAGGACCGTGCCCGCGACGAGCGCAACCTCGCCGACACCGAGTTCCTCACCCGCGAGGTGGCCTCGCTGCGCATCGCGTTGCGCGAACAGGCGACACGTGACTTCCTGCGCTCAGAGCTGCGCAACCTCCTCGACGAGCTCGAGGACCGCGCCGTGATCCGCGGGGCGAACGACGGGGCCAGCGACCGGACCTGAGCTCGTCGCCGGGATGCACGCGGCGCAGGCGGCTTGCGGCTGGATGCCCCTGCTACCGCCCGCGGCCGTGAGCCCCCGTGGGTATCCAGGAACCGGGGCTGCACGGGGGTGCACGGGGGCGCAGGCCGCCCGCGGCCGTGAGCCCCCGTGGGTATCCAGGAACCGGGGCTGCACGGGGGTGCACGGGGGCGCAGGCCGCCCGCGGCCGTGAGCCCCCGTGGGTCGGCATACGATGGAGGACATGTCTGCCCCCGCACTGCCGAGCCGTGACGCCCTGCTCACGGCACTGTCGAAGGTCAACGACCCCGAGATCCGCAAGCCGATCACCGAGCTCGGCATGGTCAAGTCGGTGGAGATCGACGACTCGGGAAAGGTGGCCCTCGCGATCTTCCTCACCGTGTCGGGCTGCCCCATGAAGGAGACCCTGACCAAGGACTCCAGCAACGCCCTCCTGGCGCTCGACGGCGTCACGTCGGTCGAGGTCGAGCTCGACGTCATGAGCGACGAGCAGCGTGCGGAGCTCCGCTCGCAGCTGCGCGGCGGGGCCCCCGAGAAGGAGATCCCCTTCGCCAGGCCCAACAGCCTCACGCGGGTGTATGCCGTCGCCTCCGGCAAGGGCGGCGTCGGCAAGTCGTCGGTGACCGTCAACCTCGCGGCCGCGATGGCGGAGCAGGGACTGCGCGTGGGCGTCGTCGACGCCGACGTCTACGGCTTCTCCGTGCCGCGCATGCTCGGCGTCGAGCAGCGCCCGACGCAGGTCGACGACATGATCCTGCCGCCCATCAGCTACGACGTGAAGGTCATCTCGATCGRCATGTTCGTCCCGGGCAACCAGCCCGTCGTGTGGCGTGGCCCGATGCTGCACCGCGCGCTCCAGCAGTTCCTCGGCGACGTCTTCTGGGGCGATCTCGACGTGCTGCTGCTCGACCTTCCGCCCGGCACCGGCGACATCGCGATCTCCGTCGCGCAGCTCATCCCGACGGCCGAGATCCTCGTCGTCACGACGCCGCAGCAGGCCGCCGCCGAGGTTGCCGAGCGGGCCGGTTCCATCGCCCTGCAGACGCACCAGCGCGTCGTCGGCGTCATCGAGAACATGAGCTGGCTCGAGCTGCCCGACGGGACCCGTCAGGAGATCTTCGGGTCCGGGGGCGGCCAGGCGGTCGCCGACTCCCTGACCAGGAGCATCGGCGCCCCGGTGGAGCTGCTCGGCCAGATCCCGCTCGACACGCGCCTGCGCGAGGGCGGCGACACCGGCACCCCCGTCGTGCTGGGGG
>NZ_JBFULD010000313.1:0-4940 GCF_056400505.1 Terrabacter sp. P5_B1 | reverse complement strand
CTCTCGACGGTGGTGAGGCGGCCACACGTGGCCTCTCGACGGTGGCGAGGCGGCCACACGTGGCCTCTCGACGGTTGGGGAAAGGGGGTGAAGCGAGGGTAGGGGAACGGGCCGGGTCCCCAGGGGCTGGGGAGCCGGCCCGTCTCCGTCAGGCGTTGGCGGTGCTCAGCCGGTGTAGGGCTTCGCGGCCACGATCTTGACCCCGATGGTCTTGCCGTTGGGGGCCTCGTAGCTCGTCTCGTCCCCGACGCTCTTGCCGTTGATGGCAGCGCCCATGGYGGACTTCTCGGAGAAGACCTGCAGGTCGGAACCGTCGGCGATCTCGCGGTTGCCGAGCAGGAAGGTCTCCTCGTCGCCGAAGATCTCGACCGTCACGAGCATGCCGGGCTCGACCACACCGTCATCGGGGGGCGTCTCGCCGATGGTCGCGTTGTGGAGCAGCTCGGTGAGCTGGCGGATGCGGGCCTCCATCTTGCCCTGCTCCTCGCGGGCGGCGTGGTAGCCGCCGTTCTCCTTGAGGTCACCCTCCTCACGGGCCTCCTCGATCTTGCGTGCGATCTCGAGGCGACCTTCGCCCGTGAGCTTGTCGAGCTCCGCCTTGAGGCGGTCATGGGCCTCCTGGGTCAGGAAGCCAGCGGCAGTCTCGGTCACGGTTGTCACTCCTTGGATGAACAGCGCCCACGCGGTGCTCCGCGTGGGCGCCTGCACAAAAAGAAGGGTCCGAACGGCGATGTCGACAACTCATATGCCGGTCGGCGACGGGTCCGGACCCTGGGATGAAGCAACAAGGATAACAAAATGAACGGCGAAGATGCAGTTCACCGCATTTTTTGGTCGGAGCCCGCGCCGATCAGGAGCAGGTCTTGACCTGGCCCGTCACGGCCCGTGACGTCGTGCGCAGGAGTGCCGACTGGGTCGTGGTCTCGTCGGCGCTCGCCGGCACCTGCACCGTGCTCGTGCCGACCGGCGCGAAGTCCCTCGCCAGCGCCTCGACCGTGCACGTGATGGCCCGGCCGCCCGGCCGGTAGACCTCGAAGTCGACGCGCACCTGYTGGTCGCTGACCACCTTGTAGCCCAGCGTCTGCCAGCTCGGCAGGCCGAGGGTCGACGAGAGCCCGAACCAGATGGCGAGGGCGACGCCGGCGAGGATGCCCACCGTGCCGATGACCCACCACTTCAGCTGGCCGGGGGCGGGACGGGGCAGGGTCGGGCGGGACGGCATACGGGGTCCTGGCGGTTCGAGCCCGCGCGTCGAGGGGCGCGGGGGAGTGAGAGGATGGCGGACGGGTCCAGTCTCTCCCATGGCACCACGGGAGCCGCACCGACCCGGGCGCCGGAGGCATCGAGAACCCACGAGCCACCCGCGCCCCCACCGACACTGCAGACGAACAGGGAGCCACGTGGCCGAGGGCATGCGTTTGATGGCGGTGCACGCGCACCCCGACGACGAGTCGAGCAAGGGCGCCGCGACGACGGCCAAGTACGTCGCCGAGGGCGCGTCAGTCCTGGTCGTGTCCTGCACGGGCGGTGAGCGCGGCGACATCCTCAACGAGAAGCTCAAGGACGACCCGCACATCCTGCGCGACATCGCGCAGGTGCGGCGCGACGAGATGAAGGCCGCGCAGGAGGTGCTCGGCTGCGAGCACCAGTGGCTCGGCTTCGTCGACTCCGGTCTGCCCGAGGGCGACCCGCTGCCGCCGCTGCCCGACGGCTGCTTCGCCCTCGAGGACATCGACGTCACCACCGAGGCGCTCGTGCGGGTCATCCGCGCGTGGCGTCCGCACGTCATGACGACCTACGACGAGAAGGGTGGCTACCCCCACCCCGACCACATCATGTGCCACACGGTGTCGATGGCGGCCTTCGAGGCGGCCGGCGACCCGACGCGCTACCCGCACGCCGGTGAGCCCTGGCAGCCGCTCAAGATCTACTACAACGGCGGCTGGTCCAAACCGCGCCTCGAGGCGATCCACGACGCCATGCTCGCCGAGGGCCTCGAGAGCCCGTATGCCGAGTGGCTGGCCAACTGGAAGCCGCGCCGTTCGGGCCTCCCCACCACGACGATCGCCTGCGCCGACCACTTCGAGACGCGTGACCGGGCGCTCATCGCGCACGCGACGCAGGTCGACCCGGACGGGTTCTGGTTCCAGGTGCCGCTCGAGATCCAGAAGCGGGTCTGGGGCGTCGAGGAGTTCGAGGCCGCACTGTCGTACGTGCCGATCGTGGACGGCGAGGACGACCTCTTCGCCGGCCTCGGCTCGCCCGCGGAGGCCGACGCGCTCGCGACCAGCCCTGACCGCGTGCTCGTCCACGACGGGCGCATGACCGAGGAGCCGGAGGTCGAGGAGGGCGAGGAGGGCGAGCAGGTGTCCGGACGCGCCCGTGGCGACAGCTCCGAGACGCACGCCGACGAGGACGACAGCGAGCTCGGGTCCGAGAAAGTGCGCGCCCGATGAGCGGCGGCGGCAACCTCCCGGTCGGCCCCGGCATCTGGGGCTTCGTGGCGTTCTTCGTGCTCGCGGTGGCGCTGTGGTTCCTCGTGCGCAACATGAACAACCGCCTGCGCCGGATGGCCTACCGCGACCGGGAGCGCGCCGAGGAGTTCGCGGCGAAGTCCGACGTGGACGGGTCCACAGCGGCCGCCCCCGAGCCCGGGTCCGGCGCGGCGTCCGACACCGCATCTGACACCGGCCGCCGCCCCGACGAGGACGCCACCGGTGCCGCGTCCGGGCGGACGGATGACGACTCCAGACCGGACGGCGAGGACCCGCGCCGCTGAGACGCAGGGGACGGCATACGCCCTCGGACACGACGAACGCCCCGGCACGAGGCCGGGGCGTTCGTCATGTCCCACGGGTGCGGGACGACGTCGGGTTGCTCAGGTGACGGCCTGGTAGCCGATGACCGCGAGCGTCACGGCCGCGAAGTGGGTGAGGAAGCCGCCCAGCGTGAAGGCGTGGAAGACCTCGTGGAAGCCGAACCACCGCGGCCACGGGTTGGGCCGCTTCGTGCCGTAGACGATGCCGCCCGCGGTGTAGAGCAGACCGCCGAGGCCGATCAGCGAGCCGATGAGCGGGCCCCCCTGGCGCCAGAACGGGACGACGTAGAAGATCGCGGCCCAGCCGAGGGCGAGGTAGAGCGCGGTGTAGAGCCAGCGCGGCGCGCTGACCCAGAAGACGCGGAAGAGCACTCCGGCGACGGCGGCGCCCCAGATGACCGAGAGCAGCAGTCGGGCCTGGCCGGTGGGCAGCAGGGTCACCGCGAACGGGGTGTAGGTGCCCGCGATGATGAGGTAGATGTTCGAGTGGTCGAAGCGCTTGAGCAGAACCGACATCTTCGGACCCCACGTGCCGCGGTGGTAGACCGCGGAGACGCCGAAGAGCAGGGCCGCGCTGATCGTGAAGACGATKGAGGCCGTGCGCACCGACCCGGGCTGCGAGACGACCACGAGGACCAGGCCGCCGACGAGCGCGACGGGGAACATCGCCAGGTGCAGCCAGCCGCGCAGGCGGGGCTTGACGCTCGCGACGAGGTCGGCGATCGGAGCGCTCACCGTCTCCGCGGGGGTGGGGTCGGGACCTGTGCTCATGCCTGGAGTCTAACCTACGCAACCGTAAGTTACGGAAGCGTAGGTTGGGGCTCCCGCGCCGCCGTGAGCGCCCACGGGACGGGGGGTACGGTGGGACCGCGGTCGCCCTCGGGCTGCCCAGACCTGACCGACGATGACCGAGCGAGTCGACGAGGAGGCCCCGTGGGGTGGCGCGATGTGGTCTACGGCGCGTACGAGCGCCGAGTCCTCAAGGACCTCCCCAAGGAGACGCTCCCGCGCCACGTGGCCGTCATGCTCGACGGCAACCGCCGCTGGGCGCGCGCCCGCGGGGCGGGCACGGCGAGCGGCCACCAGGCCGGCGCCGACAAGATCGAGGAGCTGCTCGAGTGGTGCCGTGACGCCGGCGTCGAGTACGTCACGCTCTGGCTGCTCTCCACCGACAACCTGCGCCGCGCCGAGGAGGAGCTCGCCCCCCTCCTGAAGATCATCGAGACGGCCGTCGGCGACCTCGCCGAGTCGGGTCACTGGCAGCTCAAGATCGTCGGTGCCCTCGACCTGCTCCCGCCGGAGACCGCCGCGAGCCTCAGTGCCTCGGCGGAGCGCACCCGGGACGTCGACGGGATGACCGTCAACGTCGCCGTCGGCTACGGCGGTCGGCGCGAGATCGCCGACGCCGTCCGCGACCTGCTGCTCGACCGTGCCGCCGCCGGCGAGTCGATCGAGCAGATCGCCGCCGGCCTCACGGTCGAGGACATCGCCGAGCACCTCTACACCAAGGGGCAGCCCGACCCCGACCTCGTCATCCGCACGTCCGGCGAGCAGCGGCTCGGGGGCTTCCTGCTCTGGCAGAGCGCGACGTCGGAGTTCTACTTCTGCGAGGCCTACTGGCCGGACTTCCGTCACGTCGACTTCCTGCGGGCCCTCAGGGCGTATGCCGGCCGGCACCGTCGCTTCGGAGGCTGAGCGGGCGGGTGCCGAGGCCGGGCCGGGCGTAGGGGAGTGCTCCCCATTGTCCGGGTTGGCCGGGTTGCGTAGGTTGCGGGTGGGCCGAGACGCCTGGGCACGCACAGTCGTGCGTCACGAGCACGGTGACGACGTCAGGGGAGAACGACAGATGGCGATCTACAAGAAGGGTGCCGATCCGGTGGCCCTGCGCGCGTCCGCCGAGCGCATCACGGGCCACGCCCGCGAGTGCGACACCGTCAAGGGTGAGGCGAGCCGAGCCGTCCACGCCCTCAAGGGCCAGTGGGGCGGCGCCGACCTCGACCACCTGATGAACCGCTGGCCGCCGGTGGAGGCCCAGCTCACCCAGTTCGGCACCGACCTCGGCAAGCTCGCCGAGGCGCTGCGGCGCAACGCCGCGGCGCAGGACACGACGAGCGGGCAGGGC
>NZ_JBFULD010000312.1:0-4943 GCF_056400505.1 Terrabacter sp. P5_B1 | reverse complement strand
CACCCGGCGCGCCCTCTCTGCGTGCGGGACTACTTGAGCAACTTGGACATCCGCCGGTCGGCGAGCGGTTTGCCGCCGGTCTGGCAGGTGGGGCAGTACTGCAGGGACGTGTCGGCGAACGACACCTCACGCACGGTGTCGCCACACTCCGGACACAGCTCGCCGGTGCGGGCGTGGACCCGCATGCCGGCGCGCTTGGCGTCCTTGAGCTCCTTGGCCGGCTTGCCCGACGCCGTCGCGACCGCGCCCTTGAGCGTGTCGCGCAGAGCGGCATACAACCGGTCGACGACCTCGGGGGGGAGCGAGCCGGCGATGGCGAAGGGACTGATCTTCGCGACGTGGAGGATCTCGTCGGAGTAGGCATTGCCGACGCCGGCGATGAACTCCTGGTCGCGGAGCAGCCCCTTGATCTGGGTGCGCCGGCCGTCGAGCATCGAGCGGAACTGCTCGATGCTGAAGTCGTCGGCCATCGGGTCGGGTCCCAGCCGCGCGATCCCGGGCACCTCGGTCGGGTCCTTGACGATGTAGGCCGCGAGCGACTTCTTCGTGCCCGCCTCGGTCAGGTCGAAGCCGGATCCGTCGGAGAGGCGCACGCGCAGGGCGATCGGCGACTTGCCGGGGCGCACGACCGTCGCGGGCATCTGGTCGGACCAGCGCAGCCAGCCGGCGCGCGCGAGGTGGAAGACGAGGTGCGTGCCGTCGGCGTCGATGTCGAGGAACTTGCCGTGGCGGTGGACGCCGTCGACGGGCGCCCCCTCGAGCGCCTGCGGCGGCGGGTTGAAGGTCTTGAGCACGCTGAACGACGCGAGCTCGACCGACGTGATGGCGAGACCATCCGTCCGCTCGGCGAGGAAGTCGACGAGCGCCTGCACCTCCGGCAGCTCAGGCATGGCGCCAGTCTGTCATCCGGAGACGACGGAACGACCCGGACGCGAGGGCTGTTCGTCGGTGGCCACGGCCTCCCCGACCTTGCCGGCGTCGCTGAGCACCCGCAACAGCCCGTGCCCGTCCGGCCCCGAGAAGGTCGGCACCGAGCGCGCCGCCCACGGCCGCATCGGCGAGTCGATGCGGATCGGGTTGGACAGCACCTGCTCCTTCGGGGACAGGTGGCGGATGCAGATGGCGTCGACCCGGTCGGGCCTGGCCTCGGCGAAGTCGGCGTAGATCTGCGGGTCGTGCTGGCCGTCGTCGCCGATGAGCAGCCACCTGATGTCAGGGAAGTCACGGGCGAGCCGGTCGAGGCAGCTGCGCTTGTGCGCCTGGCCGCTGCGGAACCAGCCGGTGTTGGTGGGACCCCAGTCGGTGAGCATGAGCGGCCCGAGGGGGAAGCCGTTCTCGACGAGGAAGCGGTTGAGGGTCGCGGCCGTGTTCCAGGCGCCTGTCGAGACGTAGACGATGGGGGCGCCCGGGTGCGCCGAGAGGATGCGGCGGTACATCGGGGCCATGCCGGACACGGAGTGCCGAGCCTTGCCGCGCCGGACGAAGGTGTTGAACGCCGCGATCATCGGGCGCGGCAGCATCGTGGTGATGACGGTGTCGTCGATGTCGCTGACGATCCCGTGCGTCACGCCGTCGGCGACGATGAAGACGTCGGCCGCGACCGGGTCAGTGCCCTGCGCCTCGACGACGACCTGCTGCCACCCCGGCTCGAGACCGTGGTCGCGGGCCACGATGTCGACGTGGCCGCCTCGGTCGGACCGGCCGTAGACCTCGCGGTCGCCCACGGTGACCTTGACGGGGACGCCGGTGGCCGGCGACGTGAGGAAGGCGCGCCAGCCGCGGTCGTAGTGAGCCGGGCTCAGGGCGCCGGTGGCGTCCTGACGGGCCTCGGGTCCCTCGATGTGCTCGCGACCCTTGCGCCCGAGCAGGATCCGGGCATACACCCGCACGAAGCTCGTCGATCCGTAGCCCACGTGGGTGATGACGCGGTTGCCCCAGCCGCGGCTGCGCAGCACGCGTTCGACCTGCTCGTGGACGGCGTCCTCGACGATGGCGGCCGCGTGCGGTCGTGACATGGCCTCAACCTACCCGCCGGGGCGCCGAGTGGGTGCCAACAGGTGGACCCCGGCGGGCGCGGGCGGGACGAGCCGGGTTGGATGGATGGCGTGCACCCCATCGCGGAAGTCCTCAGCAAGGCCGCAGGCGGCGACTTCCCCACCGTCGACGGTGGGTGGGAGCGCGTCGAACCATGGCGTCCCGGCGTCGAGGGCGTTGTCGCGTTCACCGGCCGCGCCTTCCTCGCCGTCGACGACGACGTCTCCGACGGCACCCTCGTCTCGCTCGGCCCGGACGGCTTCGGGGGCGCCAGCAACCCGCGCCTCGTCTCCCGGCTCGCCGGGAGCGGCTGGATCGACGCCCTCGACATCGTGCTCGTCGCTCGCGGCACGGGCGGCGAGCCCACTCTCGTGCCCCGCAGCGACCTGCGCAACCATCCCCGTGCCCAGCACGCCACATCGGTGCGCAGCGCCGTCGCGACCTTCGGGTATGCCGCCCCGGACGACCACACGCTCGTGACCCTCTCGACCGGGCTGGGTGGACTGCCCGAGGTCGGGGTCGAGATCGACCCCCGCAAGGACCACGTCGGCGCCGACCTCGTCAGGGACGCGTTGACCCTCCTCCCGGAGGGCGAGGTCGTCGTCGCCGCGTGTGCCCCGGGCAACGCCCGGGCCCTGCGCGCCTTCCTGTCGGCAGGCTTCGAGCCGGTCGCGTCGGTGCAGCTCTGGCGCCCCGAGCGCTGACCGTCCGGTGACGAGCATGTCGCGCTGCGGCACGTACCGTGGGGCCATGTTCAGGGGATCTCGCGCCAGGACTCTCGTCTCCGTCTCGCTCACGGGCGTGCTCGCCGGCACGCTCGCGGCCGGGTGCTCGATGTTCGACTCGCCGCCTGAGCCCGGTGACGCCGCGCGCGCCCTCGCCGCAGGCCTGTCCACGGGCGACCTCGGTGCCRTGACCTTCAAGGGCACGACCCCGGCCAGGGCCACTGCATTCGTCACGGCCGCCTACAAGGACCTCGGCACGCTGCGACCCCAGGTGTCGCTGAGCGAGATGAGCCACGCCGAGGGCTCCGACCGTGCGACGGCGACGCTCGTGAGCCGGTGGGACGTCTCGACGTCCCCCACCGACTGGACCTACACGACCCAGGTCCCGATGACCCTGGTCGACGGCCGGTGGCAGGTGTCGTGGACGCCGGGCGTCGTGGCGCCCCAGCTCACCGCCGACGAGACCCTGGACGTCGCCCGCAAGTGGCCGCAGCGCGCCGACATCGTCGACGCCGCCGGCGGCAAGATCATGACGGAGCGCGAGGTCGCGGCGGTCGGCATCGACAAGACGAAGGTGTCCGGGGCCGAGGCCACCGCCTCCGCGAAGGCGCTGGCGGCGCTCATCGGCATCGACCCCGCCCGTTTCGCCGCGAAGGTCGGGGCTGCGGGCTCCAGGGCCTTCGTCCAGGGCGTGTCGCTGCGCCAGACCGACCCCGTCCTGGAGCGGAACGGCGCGGCGATCGCCAAGGTCAAGGGCGCGCTCACCGTGCCGACGATGCAGGTCCTCGGCCCGACCCGCACGTGGGCCGCCCCGATCCTCGGCACGGTCGGCGAGGCGAACGCCGAGCAGATCAAGGCCTCGAAGGGCACGCTCGAGGCGGGCGACTCCGTCGGCCAGACCGGGCTGCAGTACCGCTACGACGCGCAGCTGCGCGGCACCCCCGGCCTCGCCGTCCACGCCGTCAAGCGCGGCGCCGACGGCAGCATCCTCGACAAGCGGGAGCTCTACGCCGAGCCGTCCACCGACGGCAAGCCGCTGACGATCACCCTCGACCAGAAGGCGCAGAGCGCGGCCGAGGCAGCGCTCGCCCAGCAGACGGCGCACCCCACCGCCCTCGTCGCCGTGCGGGTGTCGACGGGAGAGATCCTCGCGGCGGCCGTCGGGCCGGCCGCGAACGGCTCGACCCTCGCGCTCGCCGGCAAGGAGGCGCCCGGCTCGACGTTCAAGATCGTCAGCTCCCTCGCCAACGTGCGCAAGGGCGCCACCGCCGACACGACGCTGCCCTGCACCCCGACGCTGACGGTCAACGGCCGCCAGTTCAGCAACTACACGACCTACCCCGCCCAGCACCTCGGGGACATCCCGATGCGGACCGCGCTCGCCTACTCGTGCAACACGGCCTTCATCAGCCAGTACCAGAAGGTGAGCCAGAACGACCTCGTCACCGCGGCGCAGTCACTCGGGATGGGCGAGAAGCTCGACCTGCCGTTCACCGGGTTCCTCGGCTCGGTGCCGCCGACGGACGACGTCGTCGAGCACGCGGCCTCGTTCATCGGCCAGGGCCGCGTCGAGGCGTCGCCGCTGACGATGGCCCTCGTCGTCGCCTCGGTGATGAAGGGCCAGACGGTGCGTCCGCAGCTCGTCGCCGGCGCACCCGCCCTGCCCCCGCCCGCCACGCCGCTCGCCGCCACCGAGGCCGACGTCCTGCGCCAGGAGATGCGCGCCGTCGTGGCCGAGGGTTCCGGCACGGTCCTCAAGCCGCTCGGCGTCGAGTACGCCAAGACGGGCACCGCCGAGTTCGGGACGAAGAACCCGCCCGACACCCACGCCTGGATGGTCGCGGGCCGCGGCGACATCGCGATCGCCGCCTACAACGAGGTCGGCGACAACGGCGTGACGGGCGCCGCGCCCTTCATCGTCAGCTTCCTCAAGGCATACGACCTCCACTGACCCCTAGACACGTCGAGTGCCCACTTCCCGACGCAGGAAAGTGAGCACTCGTCTGAGGCAGGCAAGAGACAAAGTCGAGTGCCCACTTCCCGACGCAGGAAAGTGAGCACTCGTCTGAGGCAGGCAAGAGACAAAGTCGAGTGCCCACTTCCCGACGCAGGAAAGTGAGCACTCGACCGGGGGCCAGGCTCCCAGATACAAAGTCGAGTGCCCAGTTCCCGACAATCGGGAAC
>NZ_JBFULD010000311.1:0-4947 GCF_056400505.1 Terrabacter sp. P5_B1 | reverse complement strand
TGCCGTGGCCTTCCGTCACGCGCGACGCCTCCGTCCCGTGCTCTCCCGGGTCCTGCCGCGGCTCGGCCACGAGACCGCGGCCATGGCGCGGACGACCGTCGCCGTCACGCAGCTCTCGGGCTCGCCGGGAGCGAACGTCATCGCCGCGACGGCACGCGCCCACGTCAACATGCGCGTCATGGTCGGAGAGACCGTCGACGGGGCGGTAGAGCGAATCCGAAGCACCATCAAGGACCCTCACGTCGAGGTGATGCTGGTCAGCGGAGACGAACCGAGTCCTGTGTCGCCGACGGACGACGCGGCATACGCCCTCCTCGAGTCGACCCTGAAGGACGTCTTCCCCGGGACGGTCGTTTTGCCGTACGTCATGCTCGCGGCGACCGACTCGCGCCACTTCCATCGCGTGTGGCCGTGCGTCTACCGCTTCACCCCGTTCCGGATGACCGACGCGCAGCGTGCCTCGATCCACGGCGTTGACGAGCGCATCGGCGTCGCCGACCTCCTCGACGGCGTCCGGTGGTACCGACGTCTCATCGAACAGCTCTGAGCGAGAACAGGACCCGCATGTCAGACAGCACGACGGTCACGGACGCTGCCCGCGCCGTGGCCCGCAGCCCGATCGCCAAGGTCGTCGGCTTCCTCATCTGCGTCGAGCTCGCGAGCGGGGTGCTGCAGGGCTACTACACCCCGATCTTCACCGACATCGCCCGGCACCTGTCGATCAAGGACGCCGACGTCAACTGGTTCGAGGCCGCGCAGCTCATCGTGTCGGCGCTCGTGGTGCCGCTGCTCGCGCGGCTCGGTGACCTCGTCGGTCACCGACGCGTGCTCCTCCTGTCGACCGTCGTCACGGCGCTCGCGTCGTGGGGCGTCGCGTTCGCGCCGAGCTTCGGCCTCTTCCTCGTCGCCTGGGCCGTCCAGGGCTTCTACGTCGTGTGGCTCCCGATGGAGGTGGCGATCATCCACCGCCGCACCGGCGGAGCGGAGCGTCGCGTGCGTGGCGCCGCCGGGCTGCTCGTCGCCGGTCTCGAGCTCGGCGTCATCGCCGGAGCCCTGACGAGTGGCGCGCTCGCCGAGTCCCTCGGCATGACAGCGCTGCTCGCACTCCCTGCCGTCGTCGTGACGCTGGCTCTCGTCGCGATCTGGTTCGGGGTCGAGGWGTCGCCCGTGCTGGCCCACGGTTCGGTCGACTGGCGCGGCTTCTGGCTCGTCACCGTCGCTCTCGCGCTCGTGATGGGCGGGCTCGTCATGCTGCGCGTCCTCGGTCCGGGCAGCGCATGGCCGTGGGTCCTCGTCGTGACCGGGGGTGCGGCATTCGTGCCCTTCGCGCGCGTCGAGCTGGCTCACCCGGAACCGCTCGTCGACCTGCGCGTCCTCCGCGCGCGCGGACAGTGGCCCGTGCAGGTGACGGCCTTCCTTTTCGGGGTCTCGGTCCTGGGCGCGCAGATCCCGCTCTCGACCTTCGCTCGCACCGACCCGGCCGTCACCGGCTACGGCCTCGGCGCCTCGGCGGGCAAGGTCTCGATCATCATCGGCGGCTACGTAGTGTCGCTCGCGGTGGGTGCGCTCCTGCTCCACCTCCTCGCCCACCGCACCGGCACGCGGGTGGCGATGGTCGTGGCAGCCGTGCTCGTCGCCGTGGGCTACCTGCTCTTCCTGCCGTTCCACGACACGCTCGCCCAGACCATGACGAACATGGTCGTCGCCGGTCTCGGCTCGGGCGCACTGGTGGCGGGTCTGCCGACGGCCGCGGCGGCTCAGGCGCCGCCCACGCACACCGGCCTGACGACGGGCATGACCAACACCACCAAGACGATCGGGGGAGCGTTCGCCTCGAGCGTCTTCGCGATCGCGCTCGCGTCCACGGGGACGGTCGAGGCCGAGGCGACGGCCCACGCATCGCTCTCCGGCTACCTCGTCGTCTGGGGGATCTGCGGCGTCACGGCGCTCGTCGCGGCGGTCTGCCTCCTCGTGACGCGCCCGGTCACGCCGCGCCCGGGTCCGTGAGGTCGAGAGCCCGGCCGCGAACTGTACCCACGGCGTCTGGTCGCCCAGATGGCGGCTCGGCGCTCAGGATCGGGACCGACAGCCTGGTCACCTTTCGACTGTATGCCGGCGGGTGCGTCCTAGTCGGGCAGGCGTCGAGCAGATCCGAGCTCTGCCCGGTCTGCGGCCGAGCGGCCGGAGTGCCACCCCTCGGCATCGCGGGCGGAGCCGAAGGACGCGCGTCGGACGTCGGGGAACCACGTGTCGACCATGTCGTCGACCTCCCTGGCCCGGGCGGTGAGGATCGGCACCAGCTCGCGCCCGTTCGTGCGGTCGGCTGCCGCCACCTCCTCCTGCGCCGTGGCCTCGCGGAGGCGCTCCCCGATGCGATCGGCGAACGCCGCGAGGAAGGACTGCCGAAACGAACGGGTGCGGCTGCCGCCGTGAGGGTCGGTGCGCGAACCCGCAGCGGCGAGCGTTCGCGTCGCCTGGACGAGGAGCGAGGTGAAAAGCACCTCGACGCCGTCGACGTCGGACTCGAAGCCGACGATGGTGCCGAAGCCGAGCTCGCGCGACCAGACCATGCGGCACCGGTTGGCCGAGGCGACGACCTGCAGCAGGGCTGCCTTCGGGCCCTCGTAGGGGTTGTCGATGCCGATGCGGCGTCCCTGCGGATCACTCCCGCGACCGCCGGTTCGGTCGTGCCCCGCCCGAGCCAGGAGGGCGGCGTCGATGCTGTGCCGCGCCATGAGTGACTGTGCCCCAGCGGTGAACGTCTCGGCCTCGGCCTCGAACGGTGTCGACTCGGCCTTGGCGAGGAGCATCCGGACCCGGCTGAGGATGCGCTCGTCGGCGACCGGACCGTCGCTCGCTGGCTCCGCCGCCCTGGGCGGGGCCTCGCCAGGGAGCGCGGTCAGTCGCTCGAGGATCGGCAAGCGGGCGACGAGGTGCAGCAGGGCCACCGACCGTGACACGAGGGTGAACCAGTCGGTGCCCGCGGCTCGCCGCTCCTCGAGCCAGGTGGTCGACCGGGGCGCACCCCGCCCGTCGCGAGGAAGTCCGTCGAGCTCGCGCAGCTGCGCGATCCAGTGCCGGTCGAGGGTCGAGGCGGGATAGCGCTCGAGCTCGTGGCTCATGACGTCGACGACGACCTCCTGCTCCGCCGGGCCGAGGCGGCGACCGACCAGACGGTGGACGTCCGCCGGCTGCCACCCGCGCTGCCAGGCCTCGGTCGTGGCCATCGTCAGGGAGTCGAGCAGCGCCAGCACGACGGTCCGGTGGGTGCCCGGCTCGGCGCACAGGGCGGCGATGGTGGCGGCGACGTCGTCGAACCGGTGCACGTCTCCGTGGTCGAGCGCGACGAACGCCTCGCCCAGCAGGTCTCGCAACGCCAGGCGGACCTGCGTCGACGACGACGGGGTGTCACCGGACGGCGCGCTCTGCTGCGCGCTGCGTCGCCGGCTGCGACTCGCCCTGCCCATGGGACCTCCTCACGTGGTGCCGCCCATGCTGTCACCGACGGTGCGTCCGGCTCGCATCGCCGGCGACAGCTGTGGACGAAGCTCCTGCGCTCAGAAGGCGGGCAGGTCGCCCTCACCGGGGGTGACGCGCCGCTCCGACTCGTCGATGGGCACGTCGTTGATGCTCGCCTCGCGCCGACGCATGTAGCCGAGGTCGTCGAACTCCCACTGCTCGTTGCCGTAGGACCGCCACCACTGCTCGTCGCGGTCGCGCGACTCGTACTGGAAGCGGACGGCGATGCGGTTGCCGGAGAAGGCCCACAGGTTCTTGCGCAGCCGGTAGTCGAGCTCGCGCTCCCACTTGCGGGTCAGGAACTCGACCACGGCCGCGCGGCCGACGACGTGCTCGCCGCGATTGCGCCACTCGGTGTCCTCCGTGTAGGCCCCGGCGACGCGCTCGGGGTCGCGGGTGTTCCACGCGTCCTCGGCCGCCTGCACCTTCCGTCGCGCGGTCTCTTCGGTGAAGGGCGGGAGGGGAGGTCGTGGATCCATCGTGGGCTCCTCGCGGGTTCAGAACGGAGGCAGCGCCTCGTCAGTCAGGGTACGGCCTGGTGCCAATCCGCGGTCGGGCGGATCGACGCCCTCGCGCCAGTCCTTGGGACGGGTGACGTAGGTGCGGCCGGTGAGGGTCGTCCACTCGAGGCCGCCGTCGGCGACGGGCACAGTCGTCCAGACACCGTCGGTCTTGAGGTTGTGGTGCATCCGGTGCTTGGCGTGGAGGTTGTCGATCGATGTCGCACCCTTCGGCCACGGCGTCTCGTGATCGAGGTCGCAACGGGTGGCGATGACCTCGCAGCCGGGCCCGCGGCACCTGCCGTCGACAGCCTGGACGTGCTCGACCATGGCAGCGGACGGTCGGTAGGCCGTCGTCGGTCGTGACAAGGCCTCGCCCGTGCGCAAGTCGACGGGCAGGGTGCGCCACACCGACCCGGGACGCGTCATGATCTCGCGGGCATGAGCCGCGGTCACCCAGCCGTGTCCGGGCAGCTCACACGCGGCCTGGGACGTGCCGGCCGCGACCTCGAAGGGCATGACGAGCCACACCAGACCCGACGGTTGACCCTCCGAGACGGTGGTCGGCGTGGCGCTCGACGTGGAGGGCGAGGCGGCGCCGGACGCGGTGTCGGCGGTGTCGGTGGTGTCGCTGGTGACGGTGCTGGTCACGGGCTGCAGCGCCTCGAGGTGGCTGTGGAGCAGGGCCTCCGTGGCGAGGTCGCAACGGAGCTGGTCGAGGGTGCGGGGATCGCCCGCACCCCGTGCCGCGCGCGCCTGCGCGTCGAGCCGGTCCATCACCGCAGCGACCGCGTCGGCATCGGCGACGAGGGTGAGGCAGCCCATGCCGTCGCCGGTGAGCCGGCCGAACACGCCCCGCCGCGACCGCGCGGCGGCGCGGCGCTCGTCGGACCCGCGGCCGTCGACGGAGGCGATCGCACGCCGCAGC
>NZ_JBFULD010000310.1:0-4952 GCF_056400505.1 Terrabacter sp. P5_B1 | reverse complement strand
TCGTCGTGTCAAGCAAATGTCAGGACATTCTGATGTTTGATCAATCTCTTGACAGGACGCAGAAGTCCGGGGGATCCTCAAATCGCTGGCATCGACGCCGGGACCAGCAGACCTCCACCGCGATGTCTGCCGCGACGCAGGAGTCAGACCGACGCTCCACGGCTCTCAGCCCACCGCGCCACCGGCGCCCCGGGCCCGGAGCCCGCACCCCTTGATCGGCGGGATCTGCCGTCACAGCACGTCGCGTACTCCGGCGACCGGGACCCGCGACGCAACGAAAGGATTCAACGATGACTCCGACTCGGACTCGCAAGAGCGTGGCCGTCGCAGCCGGGATGGCCACGGCCGCCGCACTCGCCCTCGGGGCCTGCAGCAGCGGCGGGGCGCCCAGCACCACATCGACGGGCGGGGGTGGGGGTGGCGGCGGCAACAGCGGCTACACCTTCGCCATGATCACCCACGAGACGCCGGGTGACACCTTCTGGGACCGCATCAAGGCGGGCGCCCAGCAGGCCTCCAAGGACACCGGCTCCACCTTGAAGTACTCCTCGGACCCGGACGCCAGCAAGCAGGCGGTGCTGATCCAGAACGCCATCGACTCCAAGGTCGACGGCATCGCGACGACCCTGGTCACCCCGGACGCCCTCATCCCCTCGATCAAGAAGGCCGAGGAGGCCGGCATCCCGGTCGACACCTTCAACTCGGGCATCGACTTCTTCCAGAAGGCCGGTGCCCTCACGCACTTCGCCTCCAACGAGAAGCTGGCCGGTCAGCAGGCGGGCAAGCGAGCCGCCGCCGACGGCGCCACCAAGATCCTCTGCACCATCCAGCAGACCGGGTCCGTCGCCCTCGAGGACCGCTGCGCCGGCGTCAAGGACGCCTTCCCGAACACCGAGAACCTGCAGGTCAACGGCGCCGACGACGCTGCCGTCACGAGCGCGATCCAGGCCAAGCTCACCCAGGACAAGTCGATCAACTGGGTCGTCACCCTCGGCGCCCCGCAGGCCCTCGACACGGTCAAGGCGCCCCAGACCGCCGGGGTGAACGTCAAGGTCGGGACGTTCGACACCAACCCGGACGCGGCCCAGGCGGTCAGCGACGGCAAGATCCAGTGGTTCATCGACCAGCAGCCCTACCTGCAGGGCTACATGGCCATCACCCAGCTCTACCTCTTCAAGAAGAACGGCAACGTCCTCGGTGGCGGCCAGGCCGTGCTGACCGGACCCTCCTTCGTCGACAAGACGAACATCGCCCAGGTCCTCCCGTTCATCAAGCAGAACACTCGCTAACCGCCTCCAGGGGGCCGGGTCCGTCCAGGTCTGCCTGGGCAGCCTGTCTGGGCAGCCCGGCCCCCGCCGAACAGCACTGGAGCTGTCATGAGTAGCACCCCCGTCAAGACCGACCCCTCACCCTCCGCCCCTGCCGAGGCGTCCAACCGGGTCACCCTGGGCTGGTCGAACCGACTGCTGGCACGGCCCGAGATCGGCGCCCTCGTCGCGGCGATCGTCATCTTCATCTTCTTCCTCATCGTCGCGCCGGCCTTCCGGAGCGCGCCCGCCTTCTTCACGGTGCTCTACCAGTCCTCGACCATCGGCATCGTCGCCGTCGGGGTCGGCATGCTGATGATCGGCGGTGAGTTCGACCTCTCCGCCGGCGTGCTCGTCACCACCGCCGGCCTCTTCAACGCGATGTTCTGCTACCAGCTCGGGATCAACCTGTGGGTCGGCGCCATCCTGTCGCTGGTGCTCTGCCTGTCGATCGGGTTCCTCAACGGCTACCTGGTCATGAGGACCGGGATCCCGAGCTTCCTGATCACCCTGGGCACGTTCTTCATCCTGCAAGGGGCCAACCTCGGCGTGACCAAGCTCGTCACTGGATCGGTGTCGAGTCCCAACATCGACCAGATGGCCGGCTACGACTCCCTCAACTGGATCTTCGCCCACGAGTGGCAGATCGGATCCGTGACCCTGTCCATCACGGTTATCTGGTGGTTCCTCTTCACCGGGCTCGCCGCCTACATCCTGCAGCGCACGAGGATCGGCAACTGGATCTATGCCGTCGGGGGCAACGCCGACTCCGCGCGGGCGGTCGGTGTCCCCGTCACCGCGGTCAAGGTGGGTCTGTTCATGACCGTGGCGTTCCTCGGCTGGTTCACCGGTATGCACTACCTGTACAACTTCAACGTCCTGCAGGCCGGCAACGGCGTCGGGAACGAGTTCCTCTACATCATCGCGGCGGTCGTCGGCGGCACCATGCTCACCGGCGGCTACGGCAATGCCATCGGCGTGGCCCTCGGCGCCTTCATCTTCGGCATGACGAGCCTCTGCATCGTCTACGCCGGCTGGGACCCCAACTGGTTCCGCGCCTTCCTCGGCGTCATGCTGCTGCTCGCCGTGATGGTCAACCTCTACGTCAAGCGACTCTCGACCGCCCGGAAGGTGGGCTGACATGACCGACACCCTGCACGACCACGCCGACCCCGAACTGCACAAGGGCGAGCCGCTCGTCGAGATGATCAACATCGGCAAGACCTACGGCGCGATCCGCGCCCTCAAGGGCATCAACCTGACCGTCAACGCCGGCGAGGTCACCTGCGTCCTCGGCGACAACGGAGCCGGCAAGTCGACCCTCATCAAGATCATCGCCGGCCTGCACCCGCACAACGAGGGCACCATGAAGGTCGACGGCAAGGAGGTCTCCTTCTCCTCACCGCGTGAGTCTCTCGCACACGGCATCGCGACGGTCTACCAAGACCTGGCCGTCGTCTCTCTCATGGAGGTGTGGCGCAACTTCTTCCTCGGATCCGAGATGGTCAGCGGCAGCGCCCCACTGGCACCGATGAAGATCAACGAGATGCGGCGCATCGCCGACGAGGAGCTGCGCAAGATGGGCATCGTCGTCAAGGACATCAACCAACCCATCGRCACCCTCTCCGGTGGCCAGCGCCAGTGCGTCGCGATCGCCCGCGCCGTCTACTTCGGCGCCCGCGTGCTCATCCTCGACGAGCCGACTGCAGCCCTCGGTGTCAAGCAGTCCGGGGTGGTGCTGAAGTACACGGCGGCAGCCCGGGACGCCGGCCTCGGAGTCGTGTTCATCACGCACAACCCGCACCACGCCTACCTCGTCGGCAACCACTTCGTCATCCTCAAGCTCGGCGAGGCAGTGCTCGACAAGAAGCGCGGTGACGTGAGCCTCGACGAGCTCACCCGGCAGATGGCCGGCGGCGACGAGCTCGCCGAGCTGTCCCACGAGCTGCAGAAGTCCTGAGCGAGAGGAAGCGGTCATGAGCGTCGCTGTCGCACATCAGGTGTCGGCGTCCGCCGCGCGGGCCCTGTGGGAGGGGGCCCGCGAGGCCGCCTTCCGCGGGGTCCGGCTGGACGTCATCCACGTCGTCGACTCCCTGGACCGGGACATCGCCGAGGCCAACCGGGCCGGAATCTCCGACGCCATCGAGAAGGCACTCGCCGATGACAAGTCGCTCAAGGACGTGAAGTGGGATCTGCACCTCGTCGCGAGCAAACCGGGGGTGAACGACGTCGCGTCCGCCATCCTCGGCAAGATCGCGGAGATCGCACCGGACCTCCTCGTCATCGGGGCCAGGCGCCGCTCCCCCATGGGCAAGGCGTTCCTCGGCAGCCTGACGCAGAACCTCCTCCTCGACGTCGACGTGCCGGTGCTCGTCGTCAAGAGCCCGAGGTCATGACACGAGAGTGTGCTGACATGAACACATTCGTGCACGTTTGCGGACGCTCGCTAGTCTGCGGCCATGCCCAACCCCGTTGACGTCCGCATCGACCGCGAGACGCCGGTCCCGCTCTACCACCAGCTGGCCGAGCAGCTGAGTGCGGCGATCGCGAGTGGGCAGCTCCAGCCGGGCGACGCCTTCGAGAACGAGGTCGCCATGGCCGACCGGCTCGGACTCTCGCGACCGACGGTGCGCCGGGCGATCCAGGAGCTCGTCGGCCAGGGTCTGCTGCTCCGGCGCCGCGGCCTCGGCACGACGGTCGCGGGTCGGCAGATCCACCGGCGGGCCGAGCTGACGAGCCTCTACGACGACCTGCGGCGCGAGGGGTCGGGGGACCCTCGCACGCAGGTGCTGACGCACGAGGTGACGACCGACGAGGTCGCCGCGACGGCGCTGGGCCTGCCGGTTGACACGCCCCTGCTCAAGCTCGTCCGGCTGCGGTGCGACGGCGACCGCCCACTCGCGATCCTGCGGAACTGGCTGCCGCCCGCCTACTCCGACATCAGCCGCGAGGACCTCGAGCGCAACGGCCTCTACGCCCTGCTCCGCGCCCGCGGCGGCAAGCCGGTCGTCGCGCACCAGCGTATCGGCGCCCGCCAGCCGTCGGCCGCCGAGCGCAGGCATCTCGATCTCACCCCGTCCCAGCCGGTCCTGACCATGTCGCGCACCGCGTTCGATGCCGTCGGCGGCCCGGTCGAGTACGGCGACCACTGCTACCGCGCCCAGGACTACTCCATCGAGGTCATGCTCGACGAGCGCTGACCGCGCCGCCCCTTCCCGTCGAGTGCCCACTTCCCCACACCGCCCGAGAGGTATGCCGTGTCGTCCCCTGCGCTGCCCGACGCCCTCCCGGCGCCGCGCCGTCCGTCACCCTCGTCCGTGCCGAGCCTGCGCTGGGGCGTGCTCGGGACCGGGTGGATCGCCTCGCGCTTCGTCGCGTCGCTGCAGGCCTCGACGACTCAGCGGGTCGTGTCCGTCGGGTCGCGGACCCAGGCCTCGGCCGACGCGTTCGCCGCCACCTTCTCGATCGAAAGAGCATTCAGTCCGGTCGACGCGCTGCTGGCCGACCCGGACGTCGACGTCGTCTACGTCGCGACGCCGCACCACCTGCACCGGTCAGGTGCGCTGGCCGCGGTCCGGGCCGGCAAGCACGTTGTCGTCGAGAAGCCCATCGGCCTCAATGCCGCTGAGGCAAAGGAGATCTCGG
>NZ_JBFULD010000309.1:0-4989 GCF_056400505.1 Terrabacter sp. P5_B1 | reverse complement strand
TACCTGCTCCTGCAGTCATGGCGGCCGCTCGCGAGGCCGGCTTCATCGTCAACGCGGTGACGTCGACAGCCCTCCGTCTCGCGCCCCCGCTCGTCATCACCGAGGACGAGCTCCAGGGCTTCCTCGACGCCCTGCCGGCGATCCTCGACGCGGCCCGCGCGACGGGGGAGGCGACGCCGTGAGCCGCACCCAGCGCCAGCGGCGCATCGTCGAGCTGCTCGGCTCGCACGAGGTGCACAGCCAGGGCGAGCTGTCCGACCTGCTCGTCGCCGAGGGCACCGAGGTGACGCAGGCGACCCTCTCACGCGACCTCGTCGAGCTCGGCGCGGTCAAGGTGCGGCGTGGACGCGCGCTCGTGTATGCCGTCCCGGGCGAGGGCGGCGAGGTGGCCGCCGTCGGCTCGATCGGGGACGCAGCCTCCGCCAGGCTGCGACGCACGTGCGAGGAGCTGCTCGTGTCAGCAGCCGCCGCCGTCAACGTCGTGGTGCTGCGCACGCCGCCGGGGGCCGCCAACTACCTCGCCTCGGCGATCGACCAGGCTCGCGACCCCGAGGTGGTCGGCACCATCGCGGGCGACGACACGATCCTGCTCGTCGCCGGCAGCGCCGAGCAGGCGGCCGYGGTGGCCGAACGCCTCCAGTCCCTCGCCGGCACGCGAGACTGAACCCATCTCGGCGCCCCCTTCTGCCACCGACCCCGGACACCATGCCGACGACCCACGCTGATCACCCACGAGGAGAACCCGCGATGACCGACCCCACCCGCACGAGCGCCACCGAGGGCAGCGAGGGTGCCCACGTCACCCCGGCCGCCCGAGTGAGCCTCTGGGGCGGACGCTTCGCCGGCGGTCCCGACCAGGCGCTCGCCGCCCTGTCGAAGAGCACCCACTTCGACTGGCGTCTCGCACCGCACGACATCGCCGGCTCGCGCGCCCACGCCCGCGTCCTGCACGCCGCGGGGCTCCTCTCCGAGGAGCACCTCGACGGGATGATCGAGGKCCTCGACCGCCTCGAGGCCGACGTGCTCTCCGGAGCCTTCACGCCCGCCGAGGACGACGAGGACGTCCACACGGCGCTCGAGCGTGGCCTCATCGAGCGGGTCGGCACCGAACTCGGCGGTCGCCTGCGCGCCGGCCGCTCGCGCAACGACCAGGTGGCGACGCTCTTCCGGATGTACCTCCGCGAGCACGCGCGGATCGTGGGCGGACTCGTGCTCGATGTTGTCGATGCCCTTGTCGCACAGGCAGATCGGCACCTCGAGGTCGCCATGCCGGGACGCACCCACCTCCAGCACGCGCAGCCCGTGCTGCTCTCGCACCACCTGCTCGCGCACGCGTGGGCGCTGCTGCGCGACGTCGACCGGTTGCGGGACTGGGACGTGCGCGCGAACGTCTCGCCCTACGGCTCCGGCGCCCTTGCCGGCTCGTCGCTCGGTCTCGACCCGGAGGCCGTCGCCCACGACCTCGGCTTCGCCCGTGCCGTGGAGAACTCCATCGACGGCACCGCCYCGCGCGACTTCGTCGCGGAGTTCTCGTTCGTCTCGGCCATGACGGCCGTCGACATCTCGCGGATCGCCGAGGAGGTCGTGCTCTGGGCGACGAAGGAGTTCTCCTTCGTCACGCTGCACGACTCCTACTCGACGGGGTCGAGCATCATGCCGCAGAAGAAGAACCCCGACGTGGCGGAGCTCGCGCGTGGCAAGGCCGGTCGCCTCGTCGGAGACCTCGCCGGTCTGCTGACCACGCTCAAGGCCCTGCCGCTGGCCTACAACCGCGACCTCCAGGAGGACAAGGAGCCCGTCTTCGACGCCGTCGACACGCTCGAGGTGCTCCTGCCGGCCTTCTCCGGCATGGTCGACACGCTCATCTTCAACACCGAGCGCCTCGAGTCGCTTGCTCCGCAGGGCTTCGCCCTCGCCACCGACATCGCGGAATGGCTGGTGCGGCAAGGTGTCCCCTTCCGGGTGGCCCACGAGGTGGCGGGTGCCTGCGTGCGTGAGTGCGAGCCGCGCGGCATCGAGCTGTGGGACCTCACCGACGAGGACTTCGCCCGGATCAGTGAGCACCTGACACCCGAGGTCCGGTCGGTCCTGTCCGTCCAGGGGTCCCTCGCGTCGCGGGACGCTGTCGGCGGCACCGCACCGGTCCGGGTCACCGAGCAGCTCGCGGCTGCCCGCGACCGTCTCGCCGACGCCCGGAGCTGGACGTCGGCGGGCGTCTGACCCTGCCGTTAGCGTGTCGTCGGTGAGTCCCGACGTCACCCGCCTCCCACGCGCGKTCTTCGCCCGCCCGTCGGTCGAGGTCGCCCCCGACCTGCTGGGCCGACACCTGTCGTTCGGCGGCGTCGTGCTGCGTCTGACCGAGCTGGAGGCGTATGCCGGTGAGGTCGACCCCGGGTCACACGCCTTCCGCGGCGAGACGCCCCGAACGCGCCCCATGTTCGGCCCTCCGGGCTTCACGTACGTCTACTTCACCTACGGCCACCACTGGTGCGTCAACCTCGTCGTCGGGCACGAGGGCGCCGCGTCGGCCGTTCTCGTGCGCGCGGGCGAGGTCGTGGCTGGCGAGGACCTCGTCCGGGCGCGCCGTGGACCGGTTCGTGAGCGGGACTGGGCCCGCGGCCCGGGCCGGCTCGGGCAGGCGCTCGCCATGACCAAGGAGCACACCGGCCGTGACTTCTGCCGCCCCCCGGTCGGCGAACCCATCGACCTCGTCGTGTCCGAGGGCGAGCCGGCCACGCCGGACCGCGTGCGTGTCGGTCCCCGGGTCGGTGTCAGCGGACCCGGAGGTGACGCGGYGGCCTACCCGTGGCGCTTCTGGGTCGAGGGCGAGCCGAGCGTGTCGACCTACCGCCCGGGTGTCGTGCGCCGCCGCAGGTGATGCCCGCCATGCGGGACCGCGCGGTACTCGTTGGCCCGCGCGCGACGGCATACGGCAGGCTGTGTCCGGGTGGGCAGGGAGCCCGCTGGACCGAGAGGACACCGATACCCGTGACGGACATCTTCGACGAGCTGCAGTGGCGTGGCCTGGTGGCACAGACCACCGACGAGGCGGCGCTGCGCGAGGCACTCGCCGAGGGGCCGATCACGCTGTACTGCGGCTTCGACCCGAGCGCCCCCTCGCTGCACTTCGGCAACTTCGTCCAGCTCTCCGTGATGCGGCGCATGCAGGCCGCCGGCCACCGAGTGATCTGTCTGGTGGGCGGGTCGACGGGGCTCATCGGCGACCCGAAGCCCGATGCCGAGCGCGTGCTGCAGGACAAGGACACCATCGCCGCTGCGGTGAGCCGCATCCAGCAGCTGGTCGGCCCGCTGCTCGAGTTCGAGGGCGACAACGCGGCCGTGCTCGTCAACAACCTCGACTGGACGGCCCCGCTGAGCGCTCTCGACTTCCTGCGCGACGTCGGCCGGCACTTCCGCGTCAACCAGATGATCCGGAAGGAAGCCGTCGCCCGTCGCCTCGAGAGCGACCAGGGCATCTCCTACACCGAGTTCAGCTACCAGATGCTCCAGGCACTGGACTACCTCGAGCTCTACCGGAGTCGGGGCTGCACGCTGCAGATCGGTGGCAGCGACCAGTGGGGCAACATCACCGCCGGCGTCGACCTGGTCCACCGGGTCGAGGGCAGGTCGGTGCATGCGCTCGCGACTCCGCTGCTCGTCGACTCGACGGGGCGCAAGTTCGGCAAGTCGGAGGGCAACGCGGTCTGGCTCAGCGCGGACATGACGAGCCCGTACGTCTTCTACCAGTACTTCCTCAACGTGGAGGACGCCTCCGTCGTCAGCATGCTCAAGGCGCTGTCGGACCGAACGCGTGAGGAGATCGTCGAGCTCGAGCGGCAGGTGGCCGAGGAGCCGTTCCGGCGGGCGGCCCAGAAGGCCCTGGCCGCCGACGTCACCACCCTCGTGCACGGTGCCGACGCGACGGCGGCGGTGCAGGCGGCCTCCGAGGCGCTGTTCGGCAAGGGGGACCTCGGCGGGCTCGACGCGGAGACGCTGGGTGACGCGACGTCCGAGCTACCCGGTGCCCCCGTGGCTGTCGGGACGTCCGTCGTGGACGCCCTGGTGGCGGTCGGACTCGTCGACTCCCGCAACGGCGCCAGGCGTGCGATCGGCGAGGGCGGGGCGTCCCTCAACAACGTGAAGCTGACCGACCCCGAACGGGTGCTCGGCGAGGACGACTTCCTGCACGGCGCGGTCGCCGTCATCAAGCGCGGGCGGCGCAATCTGGCGGCTGCCCGACGAGCGTGAGTCGCGCCCGTTCCCGAGGTGACACAGGGCCACATCGGGACGTTGGTTGGCGGCCGAAGGGGCGGATCCCGTTGCAGGAGAACGGGATTCGCCCCGTTCGTGCTCAACTGCGGTGCGGGGGAGGGCGGATTTGTGTTTCTCCGGAGGGGCGGGTTACTGTTCTCTTCGTCAGCCCGACAGGGAGGAACGGACGCCACCGCGAGCGAGTGATCGTGAGCGAAGTTGGCCGGTCCCGGGGTTGGCCATCATGGTTCGGAGCAGTCCGGTTCGTCCGGTAGGGTTCTGAATCGCCCCGGTGTGGCGCTCGACCTGGTCGAGCAGCTCGTTGGGGTGGCTGAGGTGCTCCGGTTGATCCGGTAGGCTTTGGTGAGCAGGACCGCTGAGACCAGGCGGGTCTGACTCGGTGGGATGCCCGGTAGGGCGGACCGCGGGTTTGACTGGTTGGGGTGTGGCGGGTAAGTTTGAAGGGTTGCCCCGGAGGCTGGCTCACTGAGTTGGTTGATGGTGTGTGTCCGATTCTTGAGAACTCAACAGCGTGTCAAAAATCGATGCCAATTACCTCGTCCCGAGGCGCGGCATGGTCACTCGCATGGGTGGTTGTGTTGTGTTTTGGGCGAATTATCCTTTGGTTGAAACTGAATGATCAACTCTTTTTGAGCTGGTTGTTCGACTTCAGTCGGGTTTTCGAGCCCTTCATGGGTTCAAATTTTGCTCGCGGCGCCTTTTTGGCGTGTGTGGGTG
>NZ_JBFULD010000308.1:0-5015 GCF_056400505.1 Terrabacter sp. P5_B1 | reverse complement strand
GCCCCGGCTGGTGACGCCGACGACCAGCAGCCCGTTCCCGGCCCGGTGCACGACATTGCGGCGGCAACGGACGACGTGGAGCAGTCCGAGGGCGCCGAGTCCGAGGTCGTGGACACCGAGGCTGAGGGGGCCGAGCTCGACAAGCGGGACGACGAGCAGGCCCAGCGCAGCGCCTCTGGCGCCCAGGTCGACGCCACGCGCCGCTGACGACGCCACCGGCGCCCGCCTGACTGGCGCCCCGAGCCTGACGAAGGCCGCCCACCAGCCGGTGCGCGGCCTTCGTCAGGTCGTGCCCACCCCGCTCCACGCGGAGTGCGTGGGAGTCAGGCCGTCGGCGTCGCGGTGCCCGGACCTTCGGGTGACTCCCCTGCCGTCGTCGTCGGATCTCCGGATGCCGGAGCCGCTTCCGAGCCCAGCAGGCCGGCCGGCGCGTCCGTCGTCTCGCGTGGCTCACCGAGCAGACGGGTGAGCAACGGACCGACGATGCGCCGGAACGAGCGGCGCGGACGGTCGCGGTCGAGCACAGCCACCTCGAGCTGCGCCTCGTCCAGGGCCCGGCGCTCGCCGTTCTCGCCGGCGCCGAGCACGTCGACGGCGAGCCGCAGGACCTCGCCCAAGGTCATCCCGGGTCGCCATGCGGTGCCGAGCCGCTCCTCGGCCGCATCGCTCGCTCCCCCCATCGCGACGAAGCCCCGCTCGTCGGCGACCGACCCGTCGTAGGTCAGTCGGAAGATCTGGTCGCTGTCGGGGTCGGCTCCGACCTCGGCCACGACTATCTCGATCTCGAAGGGCTTGGACTCCTGCGTGAACACGGCACCCAGCGTCTGGGCATACGTGTTGGCCAGGGCTCGAGCCGTGACGTCGGTGCGGTCGTAGGAGTAGCCCCGCAGGTCGGCGTAACGGATGCCCGCGACCCGTAGGCTCTCGAACTCGTTGTAGCGCCCGACCGCCGCGAAGGCGATGCGGTCGTAGATCTCGGACACCTTGTGCAGGGCGCGCGAGGGGTTCTCGGCGACGAAGGCGATGCCGCGGTCGTATCCCACCACCACGACGGACCGTCCGCGTGCGATTCCCTTGCGCGCGAAGTCCGCCCGGTCCTTCATGACCTGCTCGGGCGGGACGTAGAACGGCATGCTCATCGGGCACCTCCGGGGTTGTCGCGACGGGCCTCGACGACACTCTGCACGTGCCGCTCGAGGACGTCCTGCGCGACGAACCGCGCGCCGGCGTGGTCGACGACCGCCACGGTCGGCCAGATCTGGCGGCCGAGGTCGGGCCCGCCGGTGGCCGAGTCGTCGTCGGCGGCGTCGTAGAGCGCCTCGATGGCCACGGACACGGCCTGCTGCTCCTCGAGCCCGGGACGCCACAGCTTCTTGAGCGAGCCGCGCGCGAAACCGGAGCCGGATCCGGTCGAGTGGTGGCCGTCCTCGACGTAGCACCCGCCCGTGACGTCGTAGGAGTAGATGCGGCCCGTCGCCGACTCGAGGTCGAACCCGGCATACGTCGGCACGACGGTCAGGCCCTGCATCGCCAGCCCGAGGTTGCCACGGATCATCGACGCGAGACGGTTGGCCTTGCCCTCGAGGGACATGACGGCGCCCTCGATCTTCTCGTAGTGCTCGAGCTCGACCTGGTAGAGCCGGACGAGCTCGATGGCGATGCCGGCGGTGCCGGCGATACCCACCACGCTGTACTCGTCGGCCGCGAAGACCTTCTCCATGTCACGGTTGGCGATGACGTTGCCCATGGTGGCTCGGCGGTCGCCGGCCATGACGACCCCGCCGTCGAAGAGCAGCGACACGATCGTGGTGCCGTGCGGTGCCTCGATGCTCGCACCGGAGGGCAGGCGCCGGCTCCCCGGCAGCAGCTCAGGACGGTAGGCGGAGACGAACTCCGTGAACGACGAGGAGCCGGCCCGGAGGAAGGCGTCGTCGATCTGCCGCGATCGTCCCGTGGACGGCTGGGTCACTGGCCGCCCTTCTGCACGAAGCCCCGGACGAACTCCTCGGCGTTGGACTCGAGGACGCCGTCGATCTCGTCGAGGACGCTGTCGATGTCGTCGGAGAGGCCCTCCTTGACGGCAGCCCCGGCGGGCGCGGTCGGGGGCGCCTCCGGTGCCTCCGGCGGCTCCTCGTCACGACGCTGCGGCTTGACGTGCTCCTGACCCGGCATGGCTACCTCCCAGACGTGTTGGACCTCGTGACCCGACCCTAACCCGTGTGGACCCCGCCGTCCGAGCACCCTGCTGCAACGACGGCGGCTACTCCGGCGTGGCCAGCCCGCGGAGCAGCTCACCGACGTCGGTGCTCTGCTCGAGCAGGGTGCCCACCTGCGCCCGGGTGCCGCGCTCCGGTTCGAGGATCGGCACGCGCYGCAGGCTCGCGTGGCCGGGGACGTCGAAGACCACGGAGTCCCAGCTGGCCGAGAACACCTGGGACGTGAAGCGGCGCACGCACTCACCGCGGAACCAGGCGCGGGTGTCCTCGGGCGGAGTGGTCTGGGCTTCCTTGACCGCCTCCGGTGTCACGAGGTCGCGCAGCATGCCGCGGTCCCGCAGCCGGTGGACGAGCCCCTTCTCGGGCCGCACGTCGGCCCACTGGATGTCGATGGCGGCGAGCCGGTGGTCGTCCCAGGACAGGCCGTCGCGGGCGCGGTAGCCCTCGAGGAGCTTCAGCTTGGCGACCCAGTCGAGCAGCGGGGAGCAGGACATGACGTCGCGCCCCAGGCCGGCGAGGACCTCCTCCCAGAGACCCATGACCTCGGCCGTCGCCTCGGGCTCGGGGTCGTCGCCGCGTCGGTCCAGCCAGGCGCGGGCGGCCTCGAGGTACATCCACTGGACGTCGAGGGCGGTCACACTGCGGCCGTCGACGAGCTCGAGCGTGGCCGCGAGCGACGGGTCGTGCGAGATGGTCTGGAGAGCAGCCACCGGACGCCGGACGGACCAGTCCTCGGTGAGATGTCCGTCCTCGATCATGCCCAGCACGAGCGACGTCGCGCCGGTCTTGAGCAGCGACGCGACATCGAGGTGGTTGGCATCGCCGATGATGACGTGCAGGCGCCGGTAGCGGTCGGCGACGGCGTGTGGCTCGTCGCGCGTGTTGATGATCGGGCGCTTCAGGGTCGTCTCGAGCCCGACCTCGGTCTCGAAGAAGTCCGCGCGCTGGGAGATCTGGTAGCCGGCCCCCCGGCTGTCGACCCCCAGCCCGACCCGGCCGGCGCCGCAGACGACCTGGCGCGTCACGAAGAACGGGATGAGGCCGCGGACGATCTCGGGGAAGGGCGTGCGCCGGGGCATGAGGTAGTTCTCGTGGGTGCCGTAGGACTGGCCCTTGCCGTCGGCGTTGTTCTTGTAGAGGTTCACGGGCGGCTGGCCGGGCCGCGCGGCGATCAGTCGGACGGACTCGAGCGCGATGGCGTCACCGGCGCGGTCCCAGGTGACGGCGTCGCGCGGCAGGGTCACCTCGGGCGAGCTGTACTCGGGATGGGCGTGGTCGACGTAGTAGCGGGCGCCGTTGGTGAGCACGACGTTGGCGAGCGTCGGGTCCTCGATGTCGGTGAGCTGGCTCGGGTCGGCGGTCTGCCGGTCGAGCTGCCAGCCGCGTGCGTCACGCAGCGGGTCCTCGAACGCGTAGTCCCAGCTCGACTGGTTGGAGCGGATCCCCTGGGCGGCGGCATACACGCTGACGACCTGGCCCGAGAGGAACATCGGGTTGGCCATCGGGTCACCGGGCACCGAGATGCCGTACTCGGTCTCCAGCCCCATGATCCGCCGCACCGTCATGGCCCGACGATAACCGCCCCAGCCGCCCGCGCCGCGTGGCGTCCGTCACCAGCCCATCGCGTATGCCGTGGGGTGGCCGCTAGATGGCCCCCACCTTCTGCAGCCGGTTGAGCGAGAACCAGCCGAACGGGATGGGCAGCCAGTAGGTCGCAAGACGGTAGAGCAGGACCGACGAGACGGCGGTGCCGCTGTCGACGCCGATGGAGATCAGGCCGAACGACATCGCCGCCTCGATGCCCCCGAGCCCGCCCGGGGTCGGCACCGCCGAGCCGACGATCGCGCCGGCGAAGTAGACGACGGCGATGGAGGCGACTGGTGCCTGTGCCCCGAAGGCCCTCGTTGCACAGACGAGGGCCGCGACGAAGGACATGTCGAGCAGCAGGGCGCCGCCGAGCAGCTGGGTGAGCTTGGCCGGGTGCTGCAGCACGGCGAGGACCTGCGGGAGTGCCGACCTGATCTGCGGAAGGACCCGGTCGGTGAGCAGCGATCGGGCCTTCGGCAGTGCCAACAGGCCGAGCAGGAGGATGACCACGACGAGGATGCCGGCGACGAGGACCGGCGACGGGCTGAACGAGACGGCGGGACCGGTGCCGGCGAGGACTCCGGAGATGACGAGCAGCACGAAGTAGGAGCAGAACTGCGCGACCTGCGCCACCCCGACGCTGGCTCCCGCGATCGTCGGCGACAGCCCGGAGGTCTGGAGGTAGCGCGTGTTGAGCGCGATGTTGCCGACGGCGGCGGGTGCGACGAGACCGCTGAAGGCGACGGCGAGCTGGGTCATGTACGTGCGGATGAACCGGAGCGGGATCTGCACGGCGCCCGCGAGCGCGAGGGAGGCACCGGCGAAGGTCGCGGCGGCGAAGACGAGGAGGAGCGCAGCCCAGCGCCAGTCGGCGGTTCTGATGACCTGGCCGATGTCGACCTGGGCGAGCTGGGTCAGGAGGAGGTAGCCGGCGATGCCACCGCCGAGGAGGGTGACCACGCCGCGGGCGGAGATGCGCCGCAGCTGCACCGGCTCTACGGCCTCGGCCTGCGGTCGCAGCGCGACGAGGCGCTCACGCAGCTCCCCCATGACGGACTTGGACGCCTTGAGCGCGACGCGTGCGTCGGCGCTGAGCGCGACGGGCTGCAGGACCGGCACCGCTCGCAGCACGACGTCCTCGCCCAGCGCGGCGACAGCCGAGTCCACGGTGCGTTCGGGTCCCACAGCGAGCGCCACCGTGGTGAGCAGCTG
>NZ_JBFULD010000307.1:0-5044 GCF_056400505.1 Terrabacter sp. P5_B1 | reverse complement strand
AGGCCGAGCAGCACGCGCGGCTCGCGGTGGCGCGCGACGACACCGAGGCGTACGGCTCCGCCTGCGCGACCCAGGCCTACCTCGCCTATCGCCGACACGACCACGACGCCGCCGACGTCGGCAGCCGGCTGGCACGGGAGGTCGCGGCCCGCACCGGGGACGACGCAGTCGGCATCCGCTGCGACATCATCGACGACGCGAGCGACCTGTTGCGGGGCACGCTCAGCGCAAGAGGTCGGCTCCTCATGCACGCGGCGCTCGCGCTCGAGCGCTCCTACGACGAGGTGGGGACGACGGCATACTCCAACCTGTCGGCCATCGACGTCGAGCACCGGCGCTTCCGCGACGCGGAGGGTGTGCTCGCTCGTTCGATCCCGATCACGGTGGAGCGCGACATCCCCGTGTGCAACCAGTGGCAGACGGCGATGCGGGCGCGCCTGCACTTCCAGCGGGCTCGATGGGCGGCGGCGCTGGAGGACGCCGACGCCGTCATCGACGGTCAGGGCATGCCGCTGGCGATGATGTGGCCGTCTCTCGTGCGAGGGCTGGTGGCGCTGCGGACCGGCGAGGCATCGGCGGGGAGGTCCGCCACCGAACACCTCGATGTCGCCTGGAGCGTCGCGCAACGGCTCGACGAGCCCCTGGCCCACCTACCCGTGCTGTCGGCGCTCGCCGAGAGATCGTGGCTGACCGGCGAGCCCGACGCTCGACTCGACACGGCCACCGCCACGCTGGACGACGTCGCCGACCTGTCCGGGGTGCAGTGGGCGGTCGGTGACTTGCTCGTCTGGCTGGCCCGGGTCGGACGCGGCACCGGTGCGGAAGGGCTCCATGGCGGGGTGGCAGAGCCGTTCCGGCTGGAGCTGGTCGGCCGCCATGACGGCGCGGCGGCGGCCTGGACGGAGATCGGCGCGCCGTACGAGGCAGCCCTGGCGGCCGTCCACGGCTCTCACGCGGGTCGGGCCGCACGGGCCGTCGAGGACCTCGAGGTCCTCCCGGCCGCAGGCTCCGCCGGCCGGGCCCGTGAGGTCCTGCGGGCCCACGGGCTGACCCCACCACCGGTGCGGCGCCGGGCCAGCACGCGCGCCAACCCGTCGGGGCTGACCAACCGGCAGCTCGATGTCGCGCGTCTCGTCGCCCGGGGCCTGACGAACGCCGAGCTGGCCCGCGACCTCTACATCTCGCCGAAGACCGTCGACCACCACGTCTCGGCGGTCCTCGGCCGGCTGGGGCTTCGCACCCGACGCGAGATCGTGCGGCGTGCCGCCGAGCTCGGCCTGGACTGACCTGCCGGCGTATGCCGTCCCGCACCAGCCGGGCCCCCACGGTCAGCGGTCACGACGCGCCCATGGCATCAACCCCCGATGGTCGGGTGGGGTCGAGTGCTCATTTCCCTGCGTCGGGAAGTGGGCACTCGACCAGGTGGTGTGGCCGCTCGGCTGGGTGGTCTGGCCGCGTGATGGTCGAGTGCTCATTTCCCTGCGTCGGGAAGTGGGCACTCGACTGGGTGGGTGGGTGTGGGTTTCGGCTCAGTCCGTCGTGGCGAGGCCGGCTTCGATGGCCGCGATGATGCGCGGCCGCATGTCGTGGGCGTCGATGACGGCGTCGACCGAGCCGACGGAGACGGCGCGGTGGATGCTGTGCACCGTGTCGAACTCGGAGGCGACCTGACCGAGCTTCTCGGCGCGCACCGACGTGCGCAGCTCGGCGACCTCGGTGGCGAGGCGCGCCCGCTCCACCCCGGACGCGGCGGCCAGGCGGCCCTCGAGCTCGGCCACGCGCGGGTCGGACGACGTGCGGGCGTCGACGTCGCGCGAGAAGACGACGGCCGCAGCGGGGGCGCCACCGAGCACCGAGGCGAACGACCCCTCGACGGCGAGCACCGTCATGCGCGGGTTGAGCGTCTTGGAGAAGACGACGAACGCGCCACCGTGGTAGCGGGAGACGACGGTGAAGACGATCGGGCCGTCGAAGTTGACGATGGCCCGGCCGATCTCGGCGCCGTACTCGAGCTGGAGGCTGCGCATCGACTCCGGCGAGCCGTCGAAGCCCGACAGGTTCGCCAGGACGACGACCGGCCGGTTGCCGCTCGCGGCGTTGATGGCCCGCGCGACCTTCTTGCTCGACCGGGGGAAGAGCGTGCCGGCCGTATAGGTGTCGGGGCCGTCGGTGGGCGGGAAGCCCCGTCGCGCAACGGACTTCGACTCGATGCCGATGAGGCACACGGGGATGCCGCCGAGGTGGGCGTCCTGGACGACGGCCGTCTCGGCGTCGGCCATGCCGGCCCAGCGCTCGAGCGGCTCGTGGTCCTGGTCGGAGACGGCTCGCATGACGGTGCGGATGTCGAAGGGCTTCTTGCGGTCCGGGTTGGTGAGCGAGCTGAAGATCTCGCCGACCGTCGTGAAGTCCGAGCCGGGTGCGTCGTGCGGGAAGAGCGTCACGTCACGGTGCGACGGGTCGCTCGTGGGGACGCGGCGCGGACCGGACTCGCCGGGGCTGACGTAGGCGTGGTCGTAGTGCGCCATGAGGATGGCGCGGGCGCCCGCGAGGTCCTTGGCCCAGTACTGCGCCTGGCCGTTCGGACCCATGACGCGGTCGTAGCCGCCGATGCCGAAGTTGTCCTCGGCCGAGACGCCACCGGAGAAGTCGAGCGACTGCTTGCCGGTGAGGACCATGGCGCTGTCGGGCGTCATGACGAGGATGCCCTTGGTGTGCATGAGCATCGTCGCCTCGGCGTTCCAGTACGGCTGGGCGCCGACGTTGATCCCCGCGACGACGATGTTGATCTCGCCGCCCGCCTGGGTGAACTCGATGATCCGCTTGAGGGCCCGGGCCACCCAGTCCATGTTCTCGGTGCCCGAGTCCATCGAGATGCGCGCGCCGGCCGACAGGGAGTACCACTCGAGGGGGACCTGCATCTGCTCGGCGAGGTCGAGCGCCGCGATGACGCGAGCGCACTCGGCCTCCGCGACCGACCCGAGCGAGCGGAGCGGGTCGCCCGACAGCACGACCCGGGTGACGCCCTCGGGGTGGCGCGCGGTCGGCGAGCTGACGACGGCCACGATGATGCCGGCCTTGTTGAGGCCCTGCGGGCGGTCGGCCGGGACGAGCGCGCCGGCGTCGTCGAGGTCGTGCTCGACGACGGAGCCGCCCTCGCCCGCGATCATCGACTGCAGCTCGTAGGGGTAGACGAGGCCGCGCCGGCGAGCCCGGACCACCTTGGAGGCGTAGTCGTCGAGGGGCTTGAGGGGCTCGGTGGGAGGTGCCCCCACGGCGGCGGTGACGCCCGACCCCGGCTGGTAGAAGAACCGGCCGGCGATCGGCACCGGCGCCTCGCCGGGTGCGCCGGCGATGCGGCCCTGGACGAGGACCTCCTCGATGCCGGCGCCGGCCGTGACGGGGGCGATCTTGTCCTGCAGGGCCGTCAGCTGGCTGAGGTCCGCCTCGATGGTCGGCCAGATCTGGACCCACACGTGGTTCATGTCGAGCTTGGAGCCCTTGGCGCCGCGGCTCGTACGGTTCCGGCGGATCGCCTCGAGACAGTTGGCGATGGCGCGCTCGACGTGCGGCAGCCCCGAGACCTGACCGGACTCGTCGCGCACGACGACGATCTGGCGCACCTGCGCGAGGGCGACGAGGCGGCGGTCCTCGGGGTTGTCCTTGGCGACGCACTCGTAGAGCAGGACGTCCTCGGGCGCCTCGAGGCGTGTCACGTCGAAGGACGTGAGGCGCCACAGGTTGAGACGGCGCCCGACCATGGGGTGCACGCCGCGGACGAGCCGGTCCTCGACGATCGTGCCGTCGACGGGGCGGAAGGTGAAGTAGCTGACGGGTCGCCCGCGGCCGGCGCTGACGGCGACGGCCACCCGGCGGACGTCCTGGGCGAAGGGAAGCTGCTGGAGCAGCGCGGCCAGCTGCTCGCTCGCGGCGTCGGGTGACTCCGGCTCCTCCGGCCAGCGCAGGTAGAGGTCGACGACGGAGTGCAGCCCGGTCGGGCGCGACCAGACGTCGTTGGACACGGCCGCGTCGAGGGGGCCGTCGGGCACGAGCTCGTCGACACCGCCGATCGTCGACGTCAGGTGCGTCGGACGGTCATCGAGCGTGTAGTCGGCGACGGCGAAGGGCCGCCCGCCCTCGGAGAAGGTGCGCAGGCCGTGCAGCTCGTGCTCGCGGTAGTGCCGCTTGATGAGCACCTCGAGCATCGGCTCGTGCTCGGGCAGCCGCTCGGGTGTCTCCTCGTGGAGCCGCTCGGCGAGGAAGCGGACGATCTGCTCGGGGATGGCCGCCAGCTCGTCGATGCGCGCCGCGTGGTCGGGCGCCTCGGGCTCGGCGGCCAGGCTCGCGAGCTTGTCGCGCACCCCGGCGAGGACGCTCTGGCGGTCCTCGTCGACGAGCGGCTGGTCGAACCAGCGGAAGCGGACGCTGCGAGCGAGGTCACCGATGACGGGGAAGCGCAGCTGCGTCGCGACGACGAGGCGGTCGAGCACGTCGCGGGCGGCGGCGTCGTTTGGCGGCTGCGGGATGGGCTCGGCGAGCCAGCGCTGGAGGATCGAGGTCGCGAGCTGCACCTCGGGGGCCGAGCGCTGCTGGGCGAGGAAGATGCGGAAGACCGCCTCCTCCAGGTCGGGCGTGCGCTCGAAGTCGGTGACGCCGTAGTGGCGCAGCACGCGGGCGAGCTTGTCGCGGAACTCGTCCGAGAGGCCGGCCCGGTCGACGTCGAGGCTCTGCAGGTAGGAGTGGAAGTGCTCACGCGGGCTGTGCACGAGCAGCTCGGTGTGTCGCTCCTCGGCCACCGGACGGTTGCGGCTCAGCTCGGCGAAGTCGGTGAGCAGCTCGAGGATCGCGATCTCCTCGCCRAGCGGGATCGTGCCTCCGGCGGCGATCTCGTCGCGCGCCGACAGGTAGCCGGCGAGCACCCGCCGGTCACCGCTCGGGTCGCCGTCGAAGCCGAGGACGCTCGCGGAGAGGTCCTCGATGCCGCGGTCGACGCGCTCGCGCACCGTCGCCCGGCCGGCGCTCGAGTCGGGCAGGTCGAGGTCGACGC
>NZ_JBFULD010000306.1:0-5068 GCF_056400505.1 Terrabacter sp. P5_B1 | reverse complement strand
GTCACGACGCCGGTGACGTCGCGGCGGCCCTCGCCGGGGCGTCCGAGGGCATCGTCAAGGTGGGGGCGGTCGTGCGCGACCACGACGTCGCCGATGCCGACATCCGGACCCTCGATGCGGGCGTCAACCAGCGCTGGGACAACACCGGCACGGCGATCGGCTTCACGGCCCAGCAGCGCCTCGCCGTGACGGTGCGTGCCCTCGAGTCGGTCGGCGAGATCCTCGAGGCCGCCGCGTCCGCGGTCGGCAACGCGCTCCTCGTCGACCAGGTGCGGCTCGACGTGTCCGACCGGAGCCAGGGGCTCCGGCGGGCCCGCGACGCCGCCTTCGCCGACGCGCGCGACAAGGCGGAGCAGTATGCCGAGCTCTCCGGCTCGCAGCTCGGTGCGGTCCTAGGTGTGGCCGAGGCCGGCGCCGTCGCGCCGGTCGCCTACAAGGCGATGGCTGCGTCCCGTGACCTCGCGGGCGGGATGCCGGTCGAGGGCGGCGACCTCGACCTCGGGGCCACCGTCACGGTCACCTGGGAGCTGCGCTGAGGGCGGAATACCTACCACACACGATCCGTTGGGAGAGACATGGCTACCACTGACCTGACCGCGCAGTCCTTCGAGAAGACAGTTCTCGACAACGACATCGTCCTGGTCGACTTCTGGGCGTCCTGGTGCGGCCCGTGTCGACAGTTCGCCCCGGTCTACGACGCCGCTTCGCAGAGTGACGACAACGAGGGCATCGTCTTCGGCAAGGTCGACACCGAGGCCGAGCAGTCCCTCGCGTCGGCGGCGAACATCACCTCCATCCCGACCCTGATGGCCTTCAAGGAGGGCGTGCTCGTCTTCGCCCAGCCCGGCGCGCTGCCGCAGTCCGCGCTGCAGGACGTCATCCAGCAGGTCAAGAACCTCGACATGGCCCCGATCAAGGAGCAGATGGCGGCCGAGGCCGCTGCCGGTCCCGGCGCGGCCGAGCAGGCCTGACAAACCCGAGGGCATACGCAGGAGGGCGCCCCGCGAACGGGACGCCCTCCTGCGGCATCGAAGCGACAGCGTGACGTGGCCACCACGAAAGTGGTGGAGGTGGCGGGAATTGAACCCGCGTCCGATGACGAGAAACCAGGGCTTCTCCGGGTGCAGTGCGCTATGGCTTTTCTCGGCCCCAGGGCTCGCACGCACACGTCCCCTGACAGGCCCAGTTGAGCAAGAGTCCCGCGCAGCCCCCCAACATGACTGCGCAGCAAGTTTCCTAGCTGATGCCAGGCACTGAGTCGGAAACTAGCTCAGGCTGACAGACTTCGAGGCTCGCTCAGGCGGCGAGGGCGAAGTCGGTGCGCGAAGAATTGGCACCTATTGTTTTGCAAGGAGCGTTTACGAGATAACCCTGCATCCTCGACCCGCTTCCCCTGATGTGTCGACCACCGTCGAAACCGATCACCCCCATGAGGGGTGTCCACGTCACGCTGTTCACTTGTCAAGCTGCCCTGCGCTCCACCGGAGTGGAGCCCACAGTATGCAGGAGGAACGCGCGGAGAGTCCACGTCATTCCCGACGCCTCGTCCGGATCGGGACGCGGACTCGCATGGACCCGACGCGCCACTAGGCTGCCGACGTGGTCGACGCGGACCACCCCCGTCGCCCCCGGCCCCTGGAGGTCCGATGTTCCGCAAGGTTCTCGTCGCCAACCGAGGTGAGATCGCCGTCCGGGCCTTCCGGGCCGCGACCGAGCTCGGCGCCCGGACGGTCGCCGTCTTCCCCTACGAGGACCGCAAGAGCGAGCACCGGCTCAAGGCCGACGAGGCCTACCAGATCGGCGAAGAGGGGCACCCGGTCCGCGCCTACCTCGACCACGAGGCGATCGTCGCCCAGGCGGTCGAGGCCGGCGCCGACGCGATCTACCCGGGCTACGGGTTCCTCTCCGAGAACCCGCTCCTCGCCGAGGCGTGCGAAGCGGCCGGCATCACCTTCATCGGCCCACCACCGGCGGTGCTGCACCTCACCGGCAACAAGGCCCGCGCCATCGCGGCCGCTCGCGACGCCGGACTGCCCACCCTGCGTGGCGCCGAGCCCGGCACCGACCTCGACGTCCTGGAGGCGGCGGCCGACGAGATCGGCTTCCCCGTCTTCGTCAAGGCGGTCAGTGGTGGTGGCGGCCGCGGCATGCGCCGGGTGGAGACGCGCGAGGGCCTGCGCGACGCGCTCGAGGCCGCCCAGCGCGAGGCCGAGTCCGCGTTCGGCGACCCGACGCTCTACCTCGAGGAGGCCGTGGTCAACCCGCGGCACATCGAGGTCCAGGTGCTGGCGGACAGCACCGGCGAGGTCGTCCACCTCTACGAGCGGGACTGCTCGCTGCAGCGCCGTCACCAGAAGGTCGTCGAGATCGCGCCTGCGCCCAACCTCGATGCCGACACCCGCGCCAGCATGTGTGCCGACGCCGTCGCGTTCGCCCGCTCGATCGGCTACGTCAACGCCGGCACCGTCGAGTTCCTCCTCGGTGAGGACGGCCGCTACGTCTTCATCGAGATGAACCCGCGCATCCAGGTCGAGCACACGGTCACCGAGGAGGTCACCGACATCGACCTCGTCGTCATGCAGATGCAGATCGCGTCGGGCGAGACGTTCGCGTCGGTGGGGCTGCGCCAGGACCACATCCGCACCAAGGGCTTCGCGATGCAGTGCCGCATCACGACGGAGGACCCCGCCAACGGCTTCCGGCCTGACGCCGGCACCATCACGGTCTACCGGTCCGCCGGCGGCAGCGGCGTGCGGCTCGACGGCGGCACCGTCTTCGTCGGCGCCGAGATCAGCGCCCACTTCGACTCGATGCTCGTCAAGCTCACGTGCCGCGGCATGACCTTCCCGATCGCCGTCCGGCGCGCCCAGCGCGCGCTCGCGGAGTTCCGCATCCGCGGGGTCTCCACCAACATCCCGTTCCTGGAGGCCGTCCTCGCCGACCCGGTCTTCCAGGACGGTCTCGCGACGACGTCGTTCATCGACGAGCGACCCGAGCTGCTCTCGGCGCGGGTCAGCGCTGACCGGGCGACGAAGCTGCTCACGTTCCTCGCCGACGTCACCGTCAACCGGCCCAACGGTCCCGTCACGACGCGGGTCCGCCCGCGCAGCAAGCTCCCCCAGCTTCCGGACGCCCCGCTGCCGGCTGGCGCCAGGGACCGGCTCGTCGCCCACGGGCCGGCCGCCTTCGCGCGGTCCCTGCGCGAGGCGAAGGACGTCGCGGTCACCGACACGACCTTCCGCGACGCCCACCAGTCGCTCCTCGCCACCCGCATGCGGACCCGTGACCTGCTGCACGTGGCCAGGCACGTCTCGCACCTGACACCGCAGCTGCTGTCGATGGAGGCGTGGGGCGGCGCGACGTACGACGTGGCGCTCCGCTTCCTCGCCGAGGACCCCTGGGAGCGCCTGGCCGCCCTGCGTGAGGCGATGCCCAACATCCCGCTGCAGATGCTGCTGCGCGGGCGCAACACGGTCGGCTACACGCCCTACCCGACGGCGGTCACCGACGCCTTCGTGCGCGAGGCGGCCTCGACGGGACTCGACATCTTCCGGATCTTCGACTCCCTCAACGACGTCTCCCAGATGCGCCCGGCCGTCGAGGCGGTGCTCGAGACGAACACCGCGGTCGCCGAGGTCGCGCTCTGCTACACCGGCAACCTCATGTCACCGGACGAGAAGCTCTACACGCTCGACTACTACCTGCACCTCGCCGAGCAGATCGTCGACACCGGGGCCCATGTCCTCGCCATCAAGGACATGGCCGGCCTGCTGCGCGCTCCCGCCGCCGCCCGCCTCGTGAGGGCCTTGCGCGAGCGCTTCGACGTGCCCGTGCACCTCCACACCCACGACACCGCCGGCGGCCAGATCGGCACCCTTCTCGCGGCCATCGACGCCGGGGTCGACGCCGTCGACGCCGCCACCGCCACCATGGCGGGCACGACGAGCCAGCCCTCGCTCTCGGCCCTCGTCGCGGCGACCGACGACACCGACCGACCGACGGGGCTCGACATCGGGAACGTCTTCGCGCTCGAGCCGTACTGGGAGGCCGTGCGCCACCTCTACCGGCCCTTCGAGTCCGGGCTCGACTCCCCCACCGGGCGCGTCTACTTCCACGAGATCCCCGGCGGCCAGCTGAGCAACCTGCGCCAGCAGGCGATCGCCCTCGGCCTCGGCGACCGCTTCGAGGCCATCGAGGACATGTATGCCGCGGCGAACCGCATCCTGGGCAACCTCGTCAAGGTGACGCCGAGCTCGAAGGTCGTCGGCGACCTCGCGCTCGCGCTCGTCGGCGCCGGCGCGGACCCGAAGGACTTCGAGGACGATCCCCAGAAGTACGACATCCCGGACTCCGTCATCGGCTTCCTCAACGGCGAGCTCGGCGACCCGCCCGGCGGCTGGCCCGAGCCGTTCCGCACCAAGGCCCTGGCCGGCCGCCGGTCGAGGCCGCGGCTGACCGAGCTGACGCYGGAGCAGGAGAAGGACCTCCGAGAGGCACCGCGGCGGACGCTCAACCAGCTCCTCTTCCCGGGCCCGACCAAGGAGTTCGAGTCCTCGCGCGAGTCCTACGGCGACCYCTCGGTGCTCGGCACCGTCGAGTTCCTGCACGGCCTGGAGCAGGGCGAGGAGTACGAGGTCGAGATCGAGCCCGGGAAGGTCCTCATCATCGGCGTGCAGTCCATCGGCGAGGCCGACCCCAAGGGCATGCGCACCGTCATGTGCACCCTGGGCGGCCAGTTCCGCCCGATCTCGGTGCGCGACCGGTCGGTGGAGGCGGCCGTCAAGTCGGCCGAGAAGGCCGACCCGGGCGCCGCCGGCCAGGTCGCCGCACCCTTCGCCGGTGTCGTCACGCTCGCTGTCGCGGAGGGTGACGCCGTCGAGGCCGGCGGCGTCGTCGCGACCATCGAGGCGATGAAGATGGAGGCCAACATCACGAGCCCCGGCGGAGGCACCGTGTCGCGGGTCGCGATCGGCTCGCAGCAGCAGGTGGAGGGCGGCGACCTCCTCGTCGTGATCGGCTGACCTCCAGGTCGGGGGTCGTCCCGACCGACGAGGAACGGCGCGTATGC
>NZ_JBFULD010000305.1:0-5093 GCF_056400505.1 Terrabacter sp. P5_B1 | reverse complement strand
AGGTGAGCCCGATCCCCATCGACGCCCACCTCATGATCGAGGACCCCGACCGCTGGGCCCCGTCCTACGCCGAGGCCGGGTGCCAGTCGGTCACCTTCCACATCGAGGCAGCACGCGACCCCCGGACCCTGGCGCGGACGCTGCGCGCCGCCGGTGCTCGCTCCTCGATGGCGCTCAAGCCCGGGACCGCGTTCGGGCCCTACGAGGACCTGCTGCCCGATCTCGACATGGTGCTCGTCATGACCGTCGAGCCGGGCTTCGGGGGGCAGTCCTTCATGGCTGACCAGATGCCCAAGGTGCGTCAGGTCCGTGAGGCGGTGCGCCGGCACGGCGGCGAGATCTGGATCCAGGTCGACGGGGGCGTCAGCGCCGACACGATCGGGCAGTGCGCCGAGGCGGGTGCCGACGTGTTCGTGGCTGGCTCTGCGGTCTACGGCCCCGAGGACGCGGCAGCCGCCATCGACGAGCTGCGGACGCTCGCTGTCCAGCACCGGCACTGACGGGACGTTCGACCCTGCCCCGGCCTCGGCCGGCAAACCGGATGCATCGACGTCCCGGAGCGCACTTGGATGGGCCCGTGCCCACCACGCTGCAGACCGCCACGGCTGACTCACTGGACGAGGTCGTCGAGGCGGTGGCGTCCTGGCAGGAGGAAGGCGCGCCGGTTCAGCTCCACCCGGGTGACCTCGGGTGGAACTGGAGGCTCGGCGCGGAGGACCTGGCCGCCGCCCTTCGGGTGTGGCGTCGCGACGGGCAGATCCTGGCCCTCGGCCTGGTGGAGGATGCGGGCCTGGTCCGGGTGGGGGTGGCCCCGGCCGTCGACCGGGACGAGGCCTTCGCGGCGCGGCTGCTCGGCGATCTGTCGGATCCCGCGCAGGGCGTGCTGTCCGCCGAGGACGCGAGTGTCGAGGCCCGGTCCGGCACCGCCTTCCGACGGCTCCTCACCGAGAGCGGGTGGGTCGCGGACGAGCCGTGGACGCCGCTGCCCCGCGACCTCACCGACCCGGTGGACGACTGTGGCCTCAGGGTCGAGGTCGTCGACGCGTCCAAGGCGCAGGAGCGGGTCGAGGTGCAGCGAGCGGCGTTCCCGAACTCGACGTTCACCCTCGAGCGCTGGCACACCATGGCCACCTCCTCGCCGTACCAGCGGGCGCGCTGCCTGGTCGCCTACGACTCGAACGGCGCCGCGGTCGCCGCCGTGACGGTCTGGTCGGCGGGCCACGGGAGGCCGGGCCTGCTCGAACCACTGGGGGTGCACCGGGACCATCGCGGCCACGGGTTCGGCACGGCCATCTCAGTCGCCGCTGCCGCCGCGCTGCAGGAGATGGGCGCCTCCAGTGCGACCGTGTGCACCCCGAGCAGCAACGTCGGCGCCGTGGCGACGTACGTGTCGGCCGGCTTCCGACGGCTCCCGCCCGTCACCGACTTCCGCCGGCCGAGCCGACTCAGCGAGACCGCGCACCAACCGAGCCGCCCGGGGGCCTTGACGCTCGTCGACCCTCGTCGACCCTCGTGGTGACCTTTGGTGGTGGCCGTCACGCCGTCGTGGTGTGCCGTCGGTGCAGCACCGGGTGCATACTGGCTGTACGTGCTCCGGGGTCGGTGTAATTCCGAGCCGGCGGTTACAGTCCGCGACCCGACCGCATCCAGCGGCCGGTTGACCTGGTGAAATTCCGGGACCGACGGTGAAAGTCCGGATGGGAGGCAGCACGAAACAGGCCGTCGTGGCCTGGACCGTCGGCATCGTCCGTCCGGGTCCGGTCCGCGTGGGCGTGTGGAGGTACCCCGGAGTTCGTCCGTGCCACGACGAACGACCAAGGACGAAACCCCACATGCAGGCTCTTGCTCTGGCCGACCAGACGAAGAACGTCTTCCAACAGGCCATCGACGCCACCATCCCCATCGGCCCCTACCAGCTGCACTGGCTCGAGCTGATCGGCGTGCTCATCGGGCTCGCCTCCGCCTACCTCGGAATGCGCCGGTGGGTCTGGGCCTGGCCCGTCGGGATCCTGGCCAACATCATGCTGTTCTTCGTCTACCTCGGTGCCGTGTTCGGCGCCGACGAGCGGATCCCGCTCTTCGGCCAGGCCGGCCGCCAGGTGTTCTTCATCATCACGAGCATCTACGGCTGGTGGCGCTGGTCGCAGGTGCGCCGGCTCAACCACGCCGACGACGCGAGCGGCGTCGCCATCACCCCTCGCTGGGCGACCACGCGGGAGCGCACGGCCGTCGTCGTCTTCTGGCTCGTCGGCACCGTCGTCGTCCACCAGGCCTTCGTGTGGCTGTGGAACCTCTCGCCGAACCCGTTCTTCACCCCGCAGTGGTGGTTCTACTGGTGCGACGCGTGGATCTTCGTGGGCTCCATCGTCGCCACCTACGCCATGGCCCGCGGCTGGAACGAGTTCTGGCTGGCCTGGATCGGTGTCGACCTGATCGGCGTGCCGTTCGCCTTCGCAACCGACTACGTGCCGACGGCGGTCCTCTACACGTTCTACGGCCTCTTCGTCATCTACGGCTTCACCCAGTGGGTCAAGGTGTCGCGGGTCGACGAGCGCGACGTCGAGCCCCAGCTGGCCGGCACGCCGAGCTGACCCGTGGGGAACCCGGCGGCCGCTGCCTGGATGCGACGAGCCCTTCAGCTCGCCGCATCCGGCCCGTGGCCCGACCCCAACCCGCGCGTCGGGTGCGTTCTCGTGGCACCGGACGGCACGGTCGTCGGTGAGGGGTTCCACCACGGCGCCGGGACGCCGCACGCCGAGATCGAGGCCCTGACCGCAGCGGGCGACGCCGCGAGGGGGGCGACGGCGTTCGTCACGCTCGAGCCGTGCTCGCACACCGGGCGCACCGGTCCGTGCTCGGACGCCCTGGCCGGGTCGGGGGTGGCCCGCGTCGTGTTCGCCCAGTCGGACCCCAACCCGGACGCCTCCGGCGGAGCCGAGCGGCTGCACGCGGCGGGCGTCCAGGTCACGGGTGGCGTGCTGGCCGACGAGGCCGCCGCGATCAACGAGCGGTGGGCGCGAACCGTGGCGCTCGGCCGCCCTCTCGTCACGTGGAAGCTCGCCACGACCCTCGACGGTCGGAGCGCCGCCGCCGACGGCACCAGCCAGTGGATCACGGGCGATGCCGCACGCGCCGACGTCCACCTGTTGCGGGCCACCCGGGACGCCGTGCTCGTCGGCACCGGCACCGTCCTCGCGGACGACCCCCGTCTCACGGTGCGTATGCCGGGTGGCGAGCCCACGCCACGGCAGCCCCTCCGCGCGGTGATGGGGGAGCGCGACGTCCCAGATGCTGCGCGGGTCCGTGACGCGCCCGGGACGCTCGTCCACCTCGCGACGCGAGAGCCGCGGGAGGCCTTGGATCTGTTGTGGCGCAGGGGAGTCCGCGACGTGTGGCTAGAGGGCGGCCCGACGCTGGCCGCGGCGTTCCTCTCCGCTGGTCTCGTCGACGACGTCTATGCCTACGTCGCGCCGGCCCTGCTCGGCGCGGGCCACGCCGCCGTCGCGGACCTCGGCATCCGGTCCATCGCGGACGTCCACCGCCTCGACCTCGTCGACGTCGACGTCGTCGGGGGAGACGTGCGCATCCACGCCGTCCCTGCCGCCGGACCCCCGACAGCCGCACCCGCCACGGACTCGTGAGCACACGCCGAACCCTGAGGAGACACATGTTCACCGGAATCGTCGAGGAGCTGGGCACCGTCGCGGCGATCGAGCACGGCACGGACTCGGCCGTGCTGCGCATCGACGGACCCCTCGTCGTCAGCGACGCGACGCACGGCGCCTCCATCGCCGTCAACGGCGTCTGCCTCACCGTGACCGAGCACGACACCACCGGCTTCTCGGTCGACGTCATGGCCGAGACCCTCGCCCGCAGCAGCCTGGGCGCGCTCGCTCCGGGCGACCGCGTCAACCTCGAGCGCGCGATGCCTGCCGACGGCCGCTTTGGCGGCCACGTCGTCCAGGGCCATGTCGACGGCACCGCCACCATCACGGCGCGCACGCCCGGGGACCGTTGGGAGACGGTCGACTTCACGCTCCCACCCGGCTTGGCGGCATACGTCGTCGAGAAGGGCTCGATCACGGTCGACGGGGTCTCGCTCACCGTTGCTCATGTCAGTGACGACTTGTTCGGCGTCTCGCTGATCCCGACCACGCTCGACCTGACGACGTTGGGGCACAGGGGAGTCGGCGACGTCGTCAACCTCGAGGTCGACGTCATCGCCAAGTACGTCGAGCGCCTGCTCACCCACCGACCGGAGGTCGTGTCATGACCACCCTCTCGACCGTCGAGTCGGCCCTCGAAGCGCTCCAGGCGGGCCGGCCCGTCCTCGTCCTCGACGACGAGGACCGCGAGAACGAGGGCGACCTCGTCCTCGCCGCCGAGACCGCCACCGAGGACTGGATGGCGTGGACGATCCGCCACTCCTCCGGCTACCTCTGTGCGCCGATGCCCGACGAGGTCGCCGACCGTCTCGAGCTGCCGCTGATGGTCGCCGACAACCGCGACCCGCTGCGCACCGCCTACACGGTGTCGGTCGACGCGGCCACGGGCGTCACGACGGGGATCAGCGCGGCCGACCGGCTCCGCACCGTCCAGGTGCTCGCCGACGTCGACGCGACGCCCGCCGACCTCATCCGCCCCGGACACGTCCTGCCGCTGCGCGCCCGCCCCGGTGGCGTGCTGACGCGCCCCGGCCACACCGAGGCAGCCGTCGACCTGACCCGGCTCGCCGGTCTCTCGCCCGTCGGCGTCATCGGCGAGCTCGTCCACGACGACGGCACGATGATGCGGTTCGACGCGGTCGTCGCGCTCGGACGCGAGTTCGGTCTGCCGGTCCTCACGATCGAGCAGCTCGTCGACCACCGCCAGCGCCTCGACCGGGTCGAGCGTCTCGCGACGACCCGCATCCCCACGGTGCACGGCACCTTCACCGCGCACGGCTACCGCGACACGCTGACCGGCGACGAGCACGTCGCGCTCGTCAGTCCCCGCGGGCTGCAGGGACTGCGCCACGCGGGGCCGGTGCTCACGCGCCTGCACTCGGAGTGCCTGACCGGTGACGCCTTCGGGTCGCTGCGCTGCGACTGCGG
>NZ_JBFULD010000304.1:0-5145 GCF_056400505.1 Terrabacter sp. P5_B1 | reverse complement strand
CCGCTCGGGGTCAACCTGCGCGCCCAGGACGTCGAGGCCGTCGCCACGCGGGTTCCCGGTGTCCGCTACGTCGATGCGGTGCGCCTCGCCACGGCGGGACCCGACGGAGCCGTGCTCGGTGACCTCGACACGGTCCAGATCAACGGCCTCCAGCTGCCCGCGGCCACCGTCTTCTGCAGCGCCCCACCCGCTCCCGACCCGGCCCAGCTGCGGGCCGGCAGCCAGCCCGTCGCGCCGACCACCGTGGCGGTGCCGGTCGTCCCGGAGACGTGCTGATGGATGTCCAGGGATCCCAGTACCACCTGGTCTACGGCAACGCCGACTGGGGTGCGTGCACCGACCCGACCTTCGATGCCACGCTCGCCGAGCTGTGGCAGGAGGCCGACGAGGGCCTGTCGGCGTTGCCGACGGCGTGGGAGTACGAGGACGAGCTCGCCGACGGCCTCGGTCGAGTGCTGCGCCTGCGCCGGGAGACCCCGCTGTTCCGGCGGGCGGGCAGGACGCCTCCACTGGATCCCTCCTCGCGTCGTGGCGCCGGCCAGGACGCCGAAGGCGGCTGGTACTGGATCCGCGCCGACCGGCGCGGCATCGACCGCCGGGTCCCCGGTGCGCGGCAGTCCACCGGCTGGTGGGCTGTCGACGATCTCGTCGCGAGCTGCGTGTGCGACACGCCGGCCACCACTGGAGGCTTCACCAGCACCTGCGACTGCGGCCCGTCGGACCTGCAGCTCCAGGGGCTCTGCGTCACGACTCGGGACTACCTGCTCGCCGGATACCTCAGCCCCACCGAGTCCGGCCTGCTCGTCTTCGATCTCCGCGCCGGCGGAGCGCCACTTCGCATGCCGTGGCCGGAGGGCTTCGAGCCCTGGGACCTGGTCAGGACCGACGACGCCGGGGCGCTCGTGCTGGACCGGACGCACGCGGCATACTGGCGCCTCGACGAGCACTTCCGGCTGCGCGGGACGATCCCGGAGCACGCCATCGGGTTCGCTCCGGTCGGCGGCGGGGACCCGATCGTCCTCACCGAGCCCGCGCGCCCGACTCCCACGCCGGTGCTCGACGAGCACGGGCAGCCGTTCCACGCGATCAGCATCGAGCCAGGGCCCGGCGGCAGCGTCCTCTTCCTGGAGTCCGACCCAGGCCTCGGGTGGTCTCGGCTGCTCTGCTACGACGGCGCCGCGCTGCGCTGGGAGAGCTCCTTGGAGAACGCCGTCGAGGTGGTCGACCCCGCCGATCCCACGTCCACGCCGCGGATCTACGACATGACCGGCCACGACATCGTCTACCTGGAGTCGGGCGGGCCGCTCCAGCCGCCGTTGCTCTACGTCGCCGACAGCGAGGGCGACCAGGTCGTTGCCTTCGACCTGGACCCCGAGACCGGTGAGGTCCACGCCCGCGACGACTTCCTCCCGATGCGTCGCTGGGCGTCACGCGCCCTGGTCGGCACCGAGCGGCAGGTCTGCTACGACTTCGACCAACAGCAGGACACGCGCTGGGTCAGCATCGAGGTGTTCACCGAGTGCCGCTTCGCGACGAGTGCAGTCCTGCGCACCCCGCTCGACCCGGCAGCGCACCCGGACGACGTCGGCGCGCCCTTCGACAGCCGCATCCCCGCCTGCGTCTGGCACCGGCTCGTCCTCGACGCCCACGTCCCCACCGGCACGACGCTGACCGTGCGTGCGCGGGCGTCCGACGACCCGGCATCGCTCGAGCTGTGCGACTGGGTGAGCCAACCCGTTCCCTACCTCCGTTCCGGCGGTTCGGAGCTGCCTTATGCCGACCCGTGGGTCGACTGGCGGGGGGACACGAGACGTCCAACACCGCTGCCCGACGGGATGGGCACTTACGAGCTGCTCTTCCAGCAGGTCGAGGGCCGGCACCTGCAGGTGGAGCTGAGCATCACCGGCTCGGGGCGCGCAACACCTCTGCTTCGGTCCTTGCGTGCCTGGTTCCCGAGGTTCTCCTACGTCGAGCACTATCTGCCCGCCGTCTACGCCGAGCACGACGGCGCCGGCCGCTTCCTCGAGCGCTTCCTGGCCAACCCCGAGGGCCTGCTGACGGCCTTGGAGGAGCGGATCGAGCACAGCCACGWGCTGCTCGACGCCCGAACCACGCCCACCGAGGCGCTGCCCTGGCTGGCCGGCTGGTTCGGTCTGGTCCTCGACCCGCAGTGGGACGAGGAGCGACGCCGTTTCCTGGTCCGCCACGTCGACCGGTTCTACCGCCTGCGCGGGACGCCCGGCGGGCTGCTCTCGACACTCCGGGTCTACATCGACGGGCCCGACGAGCGATCCGWCTTCTGCGGAGGCTCGGGCGCCGGTGGTCTGCGGCTCGTGGAACGGTTCCTGACCCGGGACACCGGCGGAGCGGCATACGGAGCCCCGCCCGGCGCGCCCGACCCGGACCCCGCCGCCCGGGTCCGGCAGGCCGCTCACCGGTTCGACGTGCTGGTCCCGGTCGGCCTCTCCGGCGATGCGGTCGCCATGGTGCAGCGGATCATCGAGCAGGCGCGCCCAGCACACACGAGCTTCCAGCTGCGCCGCTACCACGAGCTGTTCGTCGTCGGGCAGGCCAGGCTGGGGCTCGACACCGAGCTCGAGCACGGACCTGGCGACCGGCCCTCGTACCTGCCGACCGTCCCCGGTGCCACAGCGCTGGCGGCCGGCTACCTCGGCTACCCGTTCCCCTTCGACCTCGCCGACCGAGTCGTGTCCGACCGCGACCGCGTCGGTGCCGTCCCCGCCCTGTGATGTGACCTGCGTGAGGAGCCTGCGATGACCACGACACCCTGCGTGTCCCTGACGACAGGGACGCTCAGTCCGGACCAGCGCGTGAACTATGCCTACGGGATGGTGCTCGGTCTCGACGAGTTCCTCCAGGAGCAGCTGTACCTGCTGTCCAAGGACCGCCTCCATGACCGGGCGCTGCACGGGTTCGGCACGGTGTCCGGCCTGGCCGTGTCGGTCGAGCCCGTCGACGACGACGTCCAGGTCACCGTCGGCACGGGGGTCGGCGTCGACCAGTGGGGCCGCACGTTCGTCGTCAGCTGCGACCAGTGCGCCCGCCTCGGGGCGTGGCTGGCCACGAAGGAGCGGSCCACGCCGGGCTCCTTGGCCCAGCACCGCGGCCCGTCCGGAGAGGTCACGGTCTACGTGGTCGGCTCGTATGCCGAGTGCCTCGACAACCTCGTGCCGCTGCCCGGGCAGCCGTGCTCGAGCAGCGAGCAGACGATGGCGGCCTCACGCACCCGCGACGCCTGGGACGTGGAGCTCACGTTCGACCCGCCTGCGATGCAGCGCTGGAACACCGACCGCCGCCTGGCCCGGATTCTCGCATCGATCGTGGTCGTCGACGACCTGCCTCCGGAACAGTCGGACGAGGACGAGATCCTGGCAGCGGTCCTCGACCTGGCGGACCGCGCCGACGACGGGCCCGACGACCTAGACGTGCCTCCGGTCGGCTCACTTCCGCAAGGATCGCCGTGGCAGCTGCCCTCGGGTGAGGCCGCTGACGCCCTCGACCGGATCCTCACCGCGTGGGTGACCAGGGTCCGGCCCGTCCCGGCGCTCCCGGTCGATGCTCCGCCGGCCACCTCCGACGCGGCGATCCTCCTGTCCAGCATCACCTTCGTGCCAGCCGACCCCTTCGACCCGAACTCGCCGTCGATCGGCGACTGCGACGACCCCGACGACGCCGGACGGCCGTATCTGCTCCACACGCAGCTGATCCAGGAGATCCGGTCGATCGGCAACACCCGCGTCGAGCAGTCTCCGGTCGAGCTGGTCACCCTCGAGGCCTCCAGCGACTCCAACGGCGTCACGTCCATCGACGCATGGTTCCACCTCGACGAGCCGGTGCTTCTCCCTCAGCAGATCCTGGTGGTGGACGAAGGCGGGTCGTCGGCCGAGTTCGACACGAGCCCAAAGAGTCCGGATGCCAACGGGTTCTCGACAGTCTGGCGGCTCGTCTCGCCTGAAGGGGGCATCAGCGACACGGACGGGCTGCAGATCTCTGCCCTCTTCCCGGCCTCCGAGGTGTTCGTCGGGGACTCATCGACGACCCTCCCGGACATCGAGGCGAGCTCGCCTCCGTTCCTCGGCCAGGACGAGACGGGCGACGTGACCGCGTATGCCGCAGTGCGGGCTGCCGTCCAACCACCGCCGCAGACGGGCGGCGCCCCGAATGCCGAGCTCGTCGACATCGGCACGATCCTCGTCAACGCCGACCAGGTGGTTCTCGAGCTCTGGTTCCACCTCGAGCCGAGGGGTGTGACCGACGACGTCTTCGCGGGGCGGCCCGCGCTTCGGGTGTTCGACGACGTCACCCAGCAACAGCTGCCGGTGCTCCTCACCGGCCCGGCACCCTGGTCGGGCAACGTCTGGCGCATCGCGATCCGCAGCCCTTTCAAGGAAGAAGGCGTCCGGCAGTATCTCCGTTTCCAGTTCGACACCAAGGAGTTCCAGGTCCGGATCCCGGTGAGCGGCGCCGACGACGAGCAGCTCCGACTGGCGGACTGGATCGACAAGGCCGGCCTCGTCTACGAGGGGTGGAACCCCGATGCCAGCGAGATCATCGTCTTCGAGTACGCGCCGCCTCCCGCTGACTTCAAGCTCACCTTCCCTGGACTCTTCGAGGTTCACGTCGACCCGCACCCCCACCCTGGGCCGATCCCCGGGCCGAATCCACTGCCAGTCCCGGTGCCCGGGCCGCATCCGTTCCCGATCCCGGTGCCCGGGCCGGGCCCCGTTCCCGTGCCTGTCGGCGAGCTCGAGCCGGGCGCACCACAGGTCAGTCCGGCGAAGCGCGCCACCGCCAAGGCCACCGCTGCGAAAGCCGCACCGGCCAAGGCCACCCCTGCGAAAGCTGCGCCCGCCAAGGCCACCGAACCGAGTGCCGCGGCCGCCAAGGCCACCGCCGGGGAGAAGGCGGCTGCGAAGAAGCAGGGCGCCAGCAAGGACGCCGGGAGGAAGCGGGCAGCTGCGCCGAAGAGGGAAGGTGACGCGCCGTGACCAGCCAGCTCGTCGGCTCCGACTACTCCGACGGCGCCCTCCTGCCGAACTACGTCAACGGCAGGCTGCTCGTGGCCGAGGACCTCGCGACGAGCCAGGCCACCCTCCGGACGCGGGACCAGTGGGTCGCCGAGGC
>NZ_JBFULD010000303.1:0-5153 GCF_056400505.1 Terrabacter sp. P5_B1 | reverse complement strand
GCTCCCGGTGGGACCCGAGGGCGAGGGCGTGGACCTCGCCGCCCTCGCGGCCCTGCCCCGGGCGATCCGCACCCGCGTGTGGAGACTGCTCGCCGCCGAGGCCGGCGCACCGCTCGCCGACGTCAGCGCTGCGCACGTCGAGTCGCTCGACGCCCTGCTGACCTCGTGGCACGGCCAGGGCCCGCTCCACGTCCCGGGCGGCATCGCCGTCGCCCGCACGGGCGGCGCCATCGTGTTCAGCCCACTGCGAGAGACGGCCCACGCCTGACGCCCGGCCACCCGGCATACGTGGGTGGGCGGCGAGAACCGGCCGGCGATCCACACCCTCCACGGAACCGCGTCCCGCTGGGTGCGGTTGAATGGTCCCGCCCGCACGACCCTGCACCACCCCACGCACCACATCGAGGAGCCTTCGTGGACCACGAGCACATGGGAGACGACCTGGCCGAGGTCCTGCTCACCGAGGAGCAGATCCAGGCCCGGCTCGCCGAGCTCGCCGCCGACATCTGGACGGACTACGAGGGCAAGGACTTCCTGCTCGTCGGGGTCCTCAAGGGCGCCGTGGTCGTCATGGCCGACCTCATGCGCGCCCTGCCCGGCACCGCGCCGATGGACTGGATGGCGGTCTCGTCCTACGGCTCCGGCACCAAGAGCTCGGGCGTCGTGCGCATCCTCAAGGACCTCGACACCGACATCACCGGCCGGCACGTCCTCATCATCGAGGACATCATCGACTCCGGCCTGACCCTCTCGTGGATCAAGTCCAACCTCGAGTCGCGCAGCCCCGCCTCGGTGGAGATCTGCACCCTCCTGCGCAAGCCCGACGTCGTCAAGGTCGACATCCCCGTCAAGTACGTCGGCTTCGACATCCCCAACGAGTTCGTCGTAGGCTACGGCCTCGACTACGCCGAGAAGTACCGCAACCTGCGCTGCGTCGGCACCCTCGCGCCGCACGTCTACGCGTGACCTTCTCGATCGTCGCCCGACAGGGGGAGGCCCACGGCATCGCCGTCGCGAGCAAGTTCCTCGCCGTCGGCGCCGTCGTCCCCGGTGCACGCCTTGGCGTCGGCGCTGTCGCGACGCAGTCCTTCGCCCGCGTCGCCTACCTCGACGAGCTGCTCGACCGCCTGGCCGCCGGGGAGTCGGCCGCCGACGCGCTCGACGCGGCCACCGCCCTCGACGAGGGCCGTGAGACCCGGCAGGTCGGAGTCGTCGGGCTCGCGTCCGCCGCGACCTTCACGGGCTCGGAGTGCAACGACTGGGCCGGTGGCGTCGCGCGCGACGACGGCGACACGGCATACGCCATCCAGGGCAACATCCTCACCGGGCCCGAGGTCGTCGAGGCCATGGAGCGTGCGTGGCACGGCTCGGCCGGGCAGCCACTGGCCCGTCGGCTCCTTGCCGCGCTCGTCGCCGGTGACGAGGCCGGGGGCGACTCGCGTGGGCGCCAGAGCGCGGCGCTGTATGCCGTCGAGCCGGGTTCGGGCTACGACGCGTGCGGGGTGCTCGCCGACCTCCGCGTCGACGACCACGCCGACCCGGTGACCGAGCTCGGCCGGCTGCTCTCGGACTGGGAGATGTACTTCGGCAGGCCCGAGGACGTCGCGCCGCTCGAGGGGGCGCTCGCCGACGAGGTGCGCGACCGGCTGGCGGGTGCGGGCTTCACGGGCGACGACGTCGCGACGGCACTGGCCGACTGGGCCGGCAACGCCAACTACGAGGCCCGGCTCAGCCCTGACGGCATCGACCGACGCGTCCTCGAGGCCCTCCGCTCCGCCACGGGCGACTGACGCCGCGGCCGGAACCCTCGACGGGCGGGTTGGTCACCGGGCCGCCGCATGCGGAACACTGGTGGTCTACCGGACGTTGTGCCGGTGGACCAACTCACCGGACGAGCAGGAGGACCGGGGCCCGACAGGTCCCGCACGTACATGGACGCTAAGCGGATTCTGCGCACACCACTGCTGTGGATCTTGGTCCTCATCAGCGCGCTCGTCTTCGGCATGATGTTCTCCGAGTCCGGCCCGCCCCGGATCGACACGTCGGCTGCGATGACGCAGATCACCGACGGCAACGTCGAGTCGGCCAAGCTGCTCAACAACGAGCGCATGGAGCTGACCCTCAAGAAGCCCTACACCTCGCCCGACGGCACGGTGAAGGACGCGAAGACCGTCTACGCCTACTACGTCGACGCGCGTGGCGGCCAGGTCGTCTCGGCGCTCAACGCCAAGCCGCCGGCCCAGGGTGTCGACGACCAGATCGACCAGCCGAGCTGGTTCGGCTCGCTGCTCTTCTCGGTCCTGCCGATCCTCGTCATCCTCGGGCTCTTCTGGTTCCTCATGGGCCAGATGCAGGGCGGCGGCAACCGCGTCATGCAGTTCGGCAAGTCCCGCGCGAAGCTCGCGACGAAGGACACGCCCAAGGTGACCTTCTCCGACGTCGCCGGCTGTGACGAGGCCATCGAGGAGCTCCAGGAGATCAAGGAGTTCCTCCAGGAACCGGCGAAGTTCCTCGCCGTCGGCGCCAAGATCCCCAAGGGCGTGCTGCTCTACGGCCAGCCCGGCACCGGCAAGACCCTGCTCGCCCGCGCCGTCGCCGGTGAGGCCGGCGTGCCGTTCTACTCGATCTCCGGCTCCGACTTCGTCGAGATGTTCGTCGGTGTCGGCGCGAGCCGCGTCCGTGACCTATTCGAGCAGGCCAAGGCCAACGCGCCGGCCATCGTCTTCGTCGACGAGATCGACGCCGTCGGACGCCACCGCGGCGCCGGCATGGGCGGTGGCCACGACGAGCGCGAGCAGACGCTCAACCAGCTGCTCGTCGAGATGGACGGCTTCGACGTCAAGACCAACGTGATCCTCATCGCGGCGACCAACCGCCCTGACATCCTCGACCCGGCCCTGCTGCGTCCGGGCCGCTTCGACCGCCAGATCGCCGTCGACGCGCCCGACATGATCGGCCGCCACCGGATCCTCGAGGTCCACTCCCAGGGCAAGCCCGTGACGGCCGACGTCGACCTGCTCGCCGTCGCCCGCCGCACGCCGGGCTTCACCGGCGCCGACCTCGCCAACGTCCTCAACGAGGCCGCCCTCCTCACGGCCCGCAGCGACAAGAAGGTCATCGACAACGAGGCCCTCGACGAGGCCATCGACCGCGTCATCGCCGGCCCGCAGAAGCGCACGCGCATCATGTCGGCCAAGGAGCGCAAGATCACCGCCTACCACGAGGGTGGCCACGCCCTCGTCGCCGCGGCGCTCAACCACACCGACCCGGTGACGAAGGTGACGATCCTCCCGCGCGGCCGCGCCCTCGGCTACACGATGGTCATGCCGATCGACGACAAGTACTCCACGACGCGCAACGAGATCCTCGACCAGCTCGCCTACGCCCTCGGCGGCCGCGTCGCCGAGGAGATCGTCTTCCACGAGCCGACGACCGGCGCCAGCAACGACATCGAGAAGGCGACGGGCATGGCCCGCAAGATGGTCACCGAGTTCGGCATGTCCGAGCGCGTCGGCGCGATCAAGCTCGGCCAGAGCACCGGCGAGGTCTTCCTCGGCCGCGACATGGGTCACCAGCGCGACTACTCCGAGGAGGTCGCACGCATCGTCGACGAGGAGGTCCGTGCCCTCATCGACGCGGCCCACGACGAGGCCTACGCCGCGCTCAACGCCAACCGCGACCTGCTCGACCACCTCGTCCTCGAGCTGCTCGAGAAGGAGACGCTCAACGTCCACGAGCTGGCCGAGCTGTTCAAGGCGATCTCCAAGGCGCCGCAGCGACCCACCTGGCTCTCGTCGCAGACGCGCCAGCTCAGCGACCGACCGCCGGTGCTGACGCCGGCCGAGATCGCGGCGCAGAACGGCTCCGGTGGCCAGAACGGTCACCTGCCGCCGCCGGTGCCGGCCGACAAGAGGCTCGAGGAGAAGATCGACGAGGCCGCGGCGGTCGGAGTCCACCCGCTCGCCGAGGAGCACCCCGTCGAGCACGTCATCGAGGTGCCGGACGACCGTCCCGTCAACCCCAACGAAAAGGGCTGACAGGGTGGCGATCGACCAGGCGCGGGCGGAAGCGGCCGTGCGGGAGCTGCTCCTTGCCATCGGCGAGGACCCCGACCGGGAGGGCCTGCTCGACACCCCGGGCCGGGTGGCCCGCTCGTACTCCGAGATCTACGCCGGGCTCGACATGACCGCGGCCGACGTGCTCGGCACGACGTTCGAGATCGACCACCAGGAGCTCGTCATCGTGCGGGACATCGAGCTCTACAGCACGTGCGAGCACCACCTCGTGCCGTTCCACGGAGTGGCTCACGTCGGCTACATCCCCAGCCAGGACGGTCGGGTCACCGGGCTGTCGAAGCTCGCCCGCCTCGTCGAGGTCTTTGCCCGGCGGCCCCAGGTGCAGGAGCGCCTCACGTCCCAGATCGCCGACGCGATGGTCGAGCACCTCGACGTGCAGGGCGTCATCGTCGTCGTCCAGGCCGAGCACCTGTGCATGTCGATGCGTGGCATCCGTAAGCCCGGGGCCAGCACCATCACCTCGGCGGTCCGCGGCCAGCTGCGCAACCCGGCCACTCGAGCAGAGGCCATGGCGCTGATGCTCGAGGGCAACAAGTGACCCCGGTCCGGACCTCCACCACTTCGCCCGAGACACAATGGCGCTCATGACTGCGTCAGCTTCGTCAGCCTCGCCCGTCCGCCGTGACCGGACCGCATCCGACGCGACCACGCTCCTGTCGGTGACGGACCGGACGCTCGTCATGGGCGTCGTCAACGTGACGCCCGACTCCTTCTCCGACGGCGGGCAGTGGTTCGAGCCGGCTGCCGCCGTCGCGCACGGTCGCGACGTCGTGGCGGCCGGCGCCGACATCATCGACGTGGGCGGTGAGTCGACGAGACCCGGAGCCGAGCGCCCCTCCGTCGAGGAGGAGCTGCGCCGCGTCGTCCCGGTCGTCACCGCGCTCGCCGCCGAGGGGGCGGTCGTCTCCGTCGACACGATGCGGGTCTCGGTCGCGCGCGCTGCCGTGGAGGCGGGGGCCGCCATCGTCAACGACGTCTCGGGCGGCCTGGCCGACCCCGAGATGGTGCCCTGGGTCGCGGCGAACCGGCTGCCCTTCATCGCCATGCACTGGCGCGGGCACAGCACCGAGATGCAGT
>NZ_JBFULD010000302.1:0-5168 GCF_056400505.1 Terrabacter sp. P5_B1 | reverse complement strand
GCGCGCGGGTCACCCTCCAGGGCCTCGGAAACCTCTTCAACGGCACGTACCGCGTGGTGCGCACGTGCCACCGGTTCGAGCTCGTCCATGGCTACGAGACGGAGTTCGACGTGGAGCGGGTCGGTCTGGGGGCCGTGTCATGAGCGTCGTGGGCATCGCACCGACCGTGGTGACCGGCACTCGGATCAACACACCCGGCTCGCCACGGCTCTACGGCGTGTATGTCGGCGTCGTCGAGGACAACCAGGACCCCGACGGTCAGGGACGGGTGAAGGTGCGCTTCCCCTGGCTCGACAGCGGCAACGACGCCTTCTCGACGTGGGCCCGGCTCGCGACGACGATGGCGGGTCCGGACCGCGGCACCTGGTTCGTGCCCGAGGTCGATGACGAGGTGCTGGTCGCGTTCCAGAGCGGCAGCCCCGACCACCCCTTCGTCATCGGGTCGCTGTGGAACGGCCAGGACGCTCCGCCCGTGAGCATGGACTCCGCCAACAACGTCAAGGCGATCGTCTCGCGCCAGGACATCCGGATCGCGCTCGACGACACCGACGGGGCGGTCACGCTGACCCTGTCCACACCGGGTGGCCAGAAGGTCACCCTCGCCGACAGCGGCAGCACCCTCAAGCTCGAGGACTCCTCCGGCAACTACGTGGAGCTGGCGCCCGGGGGGATCACGCTGAACTCCTCGGCCAAGGTCACCATCACGGCGACCTCGGTCTCCGTGAGCGCGGCCACCGTTAAGGTCGATGCCCCGATGTCGACCTTCACCGGCGTCGTCAAGTCCGACACCAACATCACGACCACCACGGTGAGCTCCAGCTACACCCCCGGCGCCGGGAACATCTGGTGACCGCCGTGGCCGTCGCCCCGGCAGGGCGCTCCGAGATCGTCCAGTGGCTGGCACCCGCACCGCTGTGGGACAGCGCGCCCGCCGGCAGTGCACAGCTGACGCAGCCGTGGATCAGCGAGCTGCGCGGCGACGACTTCGTCGACGACTTCCTGTCGATGCTCGCCGGCAGCAGCGGGTCGGCCGCCGACCTCGCCGCGCTTGCTCCGGAGACCACCACCGACGGCACGGCCACGGCTCCGTTCCGTCTCTACCAGCCACTCAGCCAGCGCTACTACCTCGTGAGCGCCACCCTCGCGTGCCGGCGCCCGGGCATCCCCGACCACACTCTGCGACCCGAACGCCACGAAGCGGTCTTCTTCGTCATGCGACGCGTGACCTCCGGCGGCGAGCAGGCTTTCGTACCAGACGAATCCGGTGGGACCTGGGTGACGGCACCCGACCACGGGGTCGCCGACGGCGAGAAGCAGCTGCCGATGCACCGCGCGCCGGTCACGCCGTATGCCGCATCGGGCTCGATCACCGCCGCCCTGGGTCTCGGGCTCGACGGCGGCACCGGGCGCGCCCTCTGGTTCGGCTACGTGCCCGTCGGGCTCGAGCGCACGCTCGTCAGGCCGATGGCCGACCCGGCCGGAGCGCTGGACAAGCTACGCAGCTCGAACACCGACCCGAACCTGCCCATCCCGAACCCGGCCCTGGACTGGTTCTTCCAGCGGGTGGTCCAGCCGTGGAGCGCCCTGCCGACGGCACCGTCGGTGACCGACCCGAACGCGACGTCGAGCAACCGGGAGTACGCCTCCCTCTACATCCTGCTGGACCTCGGCGACTGGGTGCGGACGTACCTCAAGACCCAGGTGTGGGACCTGCTGGGAACCCCGAACGCGAACCTGCCGACCGGCGTCTACGGGGACTTCGTGCGACACCTTCAGGCGACGACCGTCACGACGCGGGTCGGGACCACCCCCGGCAGCGTCACCGTCGCGAACGCGCTCCTGACCCTGTTCGACCCGCAGAACGACTGCAGCGGCCTGCTCGTGGGCGACGACCACAACGTGCCCGGGTCGAACTACGACCTGACCGGTGCCGCCTCGAACGCCAACCTGCTGGGCGCCGACGCCCGAAAGACTCTCGACGACAGCGGGGCCCAGGCGCAGGTGCCGCCCGAGCTCGAAGGCATGATCCAGGAGGAGCCACCGCCGACGACGACGGGGACGCCGTCGACGCCGGCGAGCGGAAAGAGCACCGGTGCGACCTACGTCATCCGCGTCGTCCTGCGGTACGACCCGTGCTGCTATATGGTCAGCGCCCCGACGCACACGTTCCAGCTGGCGCGCGCCCTCGCCGCCGACGCCCCCGCCCGGCAGATCCTGATCCAGGCGCCCGACATCACCCACCTGCGCGCGTTCAAGCGCGGCGTCGCGATCGAGACGCCGGCCTCCCTGCAAAGGATCCTCAACGGGGTCACGCCAGGCGTGCTCAAGGGCGACGGGATCAACCCGTCGGCAGGCCTGGGCATGATCTGCTCCTTCTCACTGCAGATCATCTTCCTCGTCGCCTTCATCCTGATGTTCGTCGTCCTGCTCCTGCTCAACTTCGTCTTCTGGTGGCTGCCGTTCCTCAAGATCTGCTTCCCCATCCCGGTACCCCCGAGATCATCGGCAGGGCCGACACCATGACGGCCAGCACCACTGCGTCAGGCGCCGGTCTCTACGGCCGAGGCCTGTCGTTCCCACCACGCGTCGGCCCGGCCGGTGGCATCGTATGGTCCGAGGGCGAGCTCAACGTCCGCGAGTGCTTGGCGACCCTGCTGCGGACTCTTCCCGGCGAGCGGGTCGAGCTCGGAACGTACGGCTGCGGGCTCCGTCGCTATCTCTACGAGCCCAACAGCGTCGCCACGCTGCGCCTCATCTCCGAGGACGTGCAGCTTGCCATCACGCGGTGGGAGCCGCGGGTTCGGCTCGACGACGTGACCGCCACCGTCAACCCAGGCGACCCGCGCGCGGTCGACGTGTCGATCAGCTACACGCTCGTTGCCACCGGTCTCGCCGAACAGCTCCGGGTGACCGTCGCCCCGGACGCCACGGCCATGGAGGTGACCCGATGACGATCCCCATCCCGGTCCTCGACGACCGCAGCTACGAACAGCTTGTGGCAGAGGCGCGCTCACGCGTCCCGGTCCACACCCCGGAGTGGACCAACCTCAACGAGAACGACCCCGGCGTCACCATCGTCGAGCTGTTCGCGTTCCTCGTCGACAACCTCCTGTACCGCAGCAACCGCATCCCGGAGGCGAACCGGCTGAAGTTCCTCAGCATGCTCGGGATCGGGCTGAAGCCGGCATCACCAGGTGTGGGACTGGTGACGGTCACCAACGTGAAGGCGCCGCTGGAGCCTCCGTTCGCGGTCGAGGCGGGCACCGAGCTGCGCGCCGGGCAGGTGCGGTTCGTCACCGACACACCGCTGGCGGTGCTGCCGGTAACGGCGACCGTCTACTACAAGCAGCCACAGCAGCTGGACCCGGAGTCCCTGGCCAGGTACCAGCGGATCTACCAGACCTTCCTGTCGACCGACACCGAGGTGTTGGACTTCTACCGGCCCGTCGAGCTCCAGCCGCCGGCGACCGGCAAACCCGACCCGGTCGTCGACCTCGGCGATCCCGTCACGGGAACCATCGACCGGTCGCTCTGGATCGCCCTCCAGGCGCAGAAGGGTGCCTCGCTCGTCGACGTGCGCCGGGCGATCGCCGGACAGACCCTGTCGATCGGGATCTTCCCCACCGCTGCCGTGCCCGGTCAGGTCCTGCTGCCCGAGCGCACCGGCACGACGACGGCCGACCCCGGCCTGGTCGTGGAGATCGCCGCACCGGCGCCGGACCCCTCGGACCCGCTCGACGCGGCGGGCACGGGGCTCGGCGCGGGCCCGGCCGCATACGCCCGGCTCCCATTCACCTATGCGGAGCCCGTGCTCGACGCCCCCGGACTCGTCCAGGTGACGCTGCCGCCTTACGAGCGCCTGCTGCGCTGGGACTTCGACCCGGCGGAGGAGGGCACCGGCGACTTCCCGCCTCGGCTGGACGACCCGAAGATCTCGTCCCGCCTCGTGACGTGGATCCGGTTGCGCTACCCGCAGCAGGGAGATGAGCCCGCCGCCTCGGCCCAGGCCGCAACACCCATCGCCGTCTCGGGTGGCGCGCCCACAGCAGCGCCGGGAGCCACCAGCGGCAGCACGTCGACCGGCGCCGCGGCGACGGGCTGTGGGCGCGGCAGCACGAGTCCGACAGTGGCGGCCACCCCGACGGTCACGAGCACCGGCGCCGCAGACGTGTCGCTCACCGGCTGCGGCGGGTCGTGCGGCGGTTCGTGCACCGGCTGCACCGACGACGGCACCACGCGCAACAGGTCCACCGCGTCGACCCTGCCCGGCCGGATCACGTGGGTCGGGGTCAACGCCACCCGGGCGGTGCAGGCCGTCGCCGTCAGGCAGGAGTCGCTGGGTCTCGCGCCGGGAACTCCGTACCACGTCGGCACGCTCGCGCACTCCCCCGTGCTGACCATCGCGCTCCCCGGTGCCGGCGCCGACCCGGTGACCGTCGAGGTGCAGGACATCGGCTCGGAATGGCAGACCTGGCGCGAGGTGGACGACCTGTTCGCGGCCGGACCGGACGACCGCGTGTACACCCTCGACCCGGCCGCCGGGACCATCATGTTCGGCTCGGGACTGAACGGCTCACGGCCCACGCGCGGCGCGCGGATCCGCGTGTCGTACTGGTACGGCGGTGGAGAGCAGGGCAACGTCGCGATCGGCGGCATCGACAAGTCCGTCGCCCTGCCCGGCGGCTTCGCCCTCACCAACCCGCTGGCGACCTGGGGCGCGGGTGCGGGCGAGTCCGTGGCGGAGGGAGAGGCCGCGATCGCGGGGTGGCTTCGCCACCGCGACCGGCTCGTCACCATCGACGACTTCCGCGACCTCACCCGGAGGACCCCCGGGATCGACCTGGGCCGCGTCGAGATCCTCCCGCTGTTCAACGCCGACGCGACCGGTGACCAGGAGTGGCCGGGGATGGTCACCGTCCTGGTCGTCCCCCGGTCCGATCCGGCACACCCGGCCACGCCGGTGCCCGACCGGCAGTTCCTCGACGCCGTCTGCGGCTGGCTCGGCCCCCGGCGACTCGTGACCACCGAGCTGCACGTCCGCGGCCCGGCCTACGTCCCGGTGTGGGTGTCGATAGCCGTCGTGCCGCTGCCCGGGCAGGTGCCCTCGATCCTCAACCAGAGCGTCACCGACGCGGTGCGAACCTTCCTGTCGCCCCTCGTCGGCGGGC
>NZ_JBFULD010000301.1:0-5169 GCF_056400505.1 Terrabacter sp. P5_B1 | reverse complement strand
GGGTGCAGCAGTGACGTAGGGGATGGCGAGAAGGATGGTGGCGCTGCCGTGGCGCTCGTCAGTCGGTCACGGCGGCGGTGCCGTCACCGGGCTGGATCCGGGGGTACTCGATCTTCGGGCAGGTGTCCATGACGACCGCGAGCCCAGCCCGCTCGGCGCGGGCCGCGGCCTGCTCGTCGACGACCCCGAGCTGCAGCCACAGCGCCTCGATGCCGAGCCGCTCCCGTTCGGCGATCGCCTCGTCGACGACGGCACCGACCCGCTCACTGTTGACGAAGCAGTCGACGACCTTGACGACGGTGCCGTCCGGGATGTCGGACAGGGACTGGTAGCCCTGGCAGCCGTGCACGCGCGCCGCGCTCGGGTGCACGGGGACGAGACGGATCCCGAGCTCGCGCTGGAGCCACAACGACACGCGGTAGGCCGTGCGGTCGGGGTTGTCGCCCAGTCCGACGACGGCCCAGGTGGCCGGGGTGTGCAGCAGGTCCCGGATGACGTTCGGGTCGTTGCGGTGCGAACTCATCCCGTCATCCTCACACGCCAGTCGCCCCGGGGGCGCGTTCGGACCCGCTCCGGGCGGCCGTGGTTGGATGAGGGAATGCGATTCGGAATGTTCGTTCCCCAGGGCTGGCGGATGGATCTCGTCGGCATCGAACCGGCCCAGCAGTGGGAAGTCATGGTCAACCTCGCCAAGCACGCGGACGACGGAGACGTCTTCGAGTCCATCTGGGTCTACGACCACTTCCACACGGTGCCGCAGCCCTCGGGCGAGGCGACCCATGAGGCGTGGTCGCTCATGGCGGGCTTCGGCGCCGCGACGAGCCGGGTCCGCCTCGGCCAGATGTGCACGTGCATGGCCTACCGCAACCCCGCCTACCTCGCGAAGGTCGCCGCGACCGTCGACGTCATCTCCGGCGGGCGCACCGAGATGGGCATCGGCGGCGGCTGGTACGAGCACGAGTGGCGCGCCTACGGCTACGGGTTCCCCAAGGCCGGCGACCGCCTCGGCGCGCTCCGCGAGGGCGTCCAGGTCTTCCGCGACATGTGGACCAAGGGGTCGGCCACGCTCGACGGGAAGTACTACCAGGTCGACGGCGCCATCTGCGCACCCCGCCCGCTGCAGGGCACCTCGTCCCCCGGCAGCCCCCTGAACGGCATCCCGATGTGGATCGCCGGCGGTGGCGAGAAGGTGACGCTGAAGATCGCGGCGCAGTACGCCGACTACACGAACTTCGACGGCACCCCCGAGGGCTTCGACCACAAGAGCGCGATCCTCGAGGGCCACTGCGCCGACCTCGGCCGGGACTTCGGCGACATCGTCCGCTCGGCCAACTACAACGTCGTCATCGGAGAGACGGAGTCCGACGTCGAGGACCGTCTTCAGTTCTACGGCGAGCTGCTCCGCAAGGGGGGCGTCGCCGACGAGAAGGCCGCGGCCGCCGTCGACGACCTGCGCAAGCAGCCTGCCGTCGGCACGCCCGACCAGATCGTCTCGATGTTCAAGGACATGGAAACGCGAGGCATGACGTATGCCATCACCTACTTCGCCGAGGCCGCCTACGACCGCTCGGGTATCGAGCTCTTCGAGCAGACCGTCGCCCAAGAGCTGCGGGGCTGAGCGGGATCGGCGCCTGGGTGTCGCAGTGCCGCCACCCCGTGCCTGACGTTGCCGGACCGGCGAGGGGCCGCTCGATGGTTCGGCACTCGGCCGTCTACGTGGGCGGAACCGCCCTGCAAGGGCTCGGTGTCCTGATCATCCTGCCGTTCGCGACGCGGCTCCTCGGTCCTGCCGAGTTCGGTCGCGTCGCGGCTGGTCTCGTCGTGGTCCAGATGTTCGGCACTCTCGCCAGCGCTGGCCTTCCGCAAGTCATCCTGAGGGAGCACAACCGAGGGGCCGACGGCCCGCGCGCTGCGCGTGCCCTCGCCGGCGCGATGATCCTGGTGGCCGTCCTCCTGGGCGTCATCGGTGCCCTCGTCGTGCTTGGCCTCGGACGAGGCGGCCTGGTCGTCGTCCGCGACGTGCTGCCGCTCGTCGTGGGGGCGGCGGCCCTCACGGTCGTCGTGTCAGGTCAGACGCTCATGCGCGCCCGGCTGCAGCCCTGGTCGTTTCTCGTCCTCGCCGTGGGTTCGACGGTCGGGGCGCAGGGCGCGGGCCTGATCGTGGCCCGTACCAGTCCGACGGCGAACACGTACCTCACCGCATATGCCGTCGTGCTCGCTCTCGTGGCCGCCGTGGCTGTGGTGCTCGGTCGACCGTTGCTCCCCACCGCCCAGCCCGAGCGCGTGCGCGCGGGCGTGCGGCTGGCCCTGCCACTGGTACCGCAGGGATTTGCCATGCTCGGCCTCCTCATGGGCGACGTGCTGCTCGCGAGCAGCCTGCTCGGCCCGGAGGCAGCCGGCAGCTACCAGGTCGCGCTGCAGCTGGGCAACATGCCCTTCGTCCTCGCAACCGCCCTGTTCAGCGCCTGGGCTCCGATGGTCCTCTCGGCTCCCTCGGAGTCACGGTGGGCGTTCACGGCCCGCACCGGCACTGTCATGACCGCGGTGGTGGCGGCGGGGGCAGTGGAGGTCGCGTTGCTGTCGCCCTGGCTCGTCATGCTCATGTCGAAGGCGGACTTCGGGCACGTCGCGATGGTTGCGACGACCGGTTGGCTCGTCACGACCGCGATCTTCTACATGATCTACCTGGGTTCCTCCCTCGCCGTCCTGGACGCGGAACGCACCAGCCGCATCGCCCTGGCGTCCGTGCTGGGGCTGGCAGTCCTTGGCGGGTTGTCGCTCGTCCTCGCGCCGCGTCTCGGCATCACGGGGATCGCCATCGCGAAGGTGGCTGCCTACGGGGTGCTGGCGTTTGCGACGACCTCCTTCGCGACGACCCAATCGCCTCTGCGCTGGCCGCGGTGGCTGTTGCTAGCCATCCCCCTGCCGGTCGTGGCCGCTGTCGCGCTCGGCGGTCAGCTGGGAATGGAGGGCTGGGGTGCGGTCCTGCGGCTGGTTGCCGCCGGCCTCGTGCTGGTGGTCGTCGTGGGTCGTGCGCCGCGCGTGCTGCGCCTGCTGCGCGACTGAGCCGTCTCGCCCGCACAGCTCCTCCGCACCGACCCACTGGGCCGCGGCCCATGAGGGCACCGCGCATGGAGCAGACGGCGGCAGCAGGTCGGTGGAGGCCCGCTGCGGGCCCGAGCCGCCAGGCACTACGATCGGTCGGCCGCCCCGTCCGTCAGATTGGAGAGGCCTCCATGGTCACGCCGCTGGTCCACATGGGACTCGGGTTCGACGACCTGCTGGTTCCGGCACTCGTCAGCGCCGGGTTCGAGACCCGTGACCTGATCCTGGTCGCAAGAACCGACGCGAACCTCTCCTGGGCCGCCCGCCACGCGCCGAACGCCACGGTGGTGCGTCTGCCCTACCAGGCGGCCCGCCAAGCCAACGTGGTGTCCGGCCTGGCCCCCCATGCAGCGCTGGGGCGTGCGGCCCGCGGTGTCGGCGTCGACGTGCTCGACCTGCTGGTCAGCGAGCGAGCGGTGCGCCGGAACCGGGTTGACACGGTGATGAACTTCCTCAACCTCGCGGCCGAGGAGCTCGAGTCGGTGGTCGCGGACCGAGGGCCCATCCTCGCGCTGTGCGAGTTCACCGTCGCGTCGGAACTGCTCGTGGCCGGCCTGGTCGCCCATCACGGGGGCCTGGCGACGTGGCCCCGCGGCATGCGCATCCCGGCCGACCGCTTCGGACTGTGGGGCACCCCGAAGGGCATCGGGCTCTTCCGGCGAACCGGCGCCGACGCAGGAGCCGCGGCAGCCGGGCGCACGCATCTGCCCGCCTGGATGCAGGCTCAGGAGCGACCGCCTGGCTACGAGAACGCCCTCCGTGCGGAGTCGGGCCAGGAGCTCTGGCGGTTGGCCTCCGACCGGCTGCGGGAGTTCACTCTCGATCGAGGGCGCAACCTGCAGCTACCGAAGCCGATGGACTACCTGCGCCTGCCCTGGCTCAACCCGGTCAAGGCGCGGCTCAATCTGCGGGAGTACGGCAGCCGCAGCTGGGACCCGTTGCCCGAGCGCTATGTCTTCATGCCCCTTCACGTCCAGCCCGAGTCGACGGTCGACGTCATGGGCGGCGACTGGCGCGACCAGCCCTACACCGCTCGAGTCCTGGCCGACGCGCTGGCGCCCTTGGGCATCACGTTGGCGGTCAAGGAGCACGCCAACTTCATGTGGCGCCGCGACCCCGACTTCTGGCACCCACTCGACGCGCACCCCAACATCGCCGCCATCGACCCGCATCTCGACTCCCGCCTGCTGATGCGCGAAGCTGTTTTCACCGTGACAGCGACGGGCACGGTTGGCCTCGAGGCCGGGCTCCTGGGGCTTCCGGTGGCCACAGGAGCGCCCATGCCCTGGGCGGAGCTCGGGAACGTCGCGGTGGTCCCGCGGCCCGATGATTTCACCGACTTCGTGGCCCGCCGCGGATGGGAGCACCTGCACGAGGACCGCGGCGTCATCGACGAGTGGTTCGCCGAGCACTACGCCCGCCACTCCTGGAAGGGCAGCGTGCTCGACCCGCCGCGCTATCCGGCCGTCCTCGAGGCGGCCAACGTGAAGGCGCTCGGCGCCGCCTTCGCCGAGGCCGCAGCATCGATCACGGTCCCATGAACGCATCGCGTCCCGGCGACGCAGCCTAGAAGCGTCCCATGGATATCGCCATCGGCCTGCTCGCGATCGCGGCCACCGTCCTCGGCGGGGCGTGGCTCGCGGACAGGTTCGACCTGCCGCCACCCCTCGTTCTCATCGTCATCGGGATCCTCGGCTCCTACCTGCCGTTCGTCCCAGAGGTGGCCCTGAGTCCCGAGGTCGTGCTGCTCGGCATCCTGCCGCCGCTGCTGTACGCCGCCGCGATCCAGACCTCGCTCGTCGACTTCCGCAACAACACGGGCGTCATCCTCAGCCTCTCCGTGGGGCTCGTGCTCTTCACGGCCCTCGGCGTCGCACTCTTCCTGCGCTGGGCGCTCGGGCTCGACTTCGCGGTCGCCTTCGCGATCGGCGCGGTCGTCGCACCGCCGGACGCGGTGGCCGCGACCGCGGTCGGGCGACGGATCGGCCTCCCGCGTCGCCTCGTGTCCATCCTCGAGGGGGAGTCGCTCGTCAACGACGCGACGGCGCTCGTCTCGCTGCGCAC
>NZ_JBFULD010000300.1:0-5191 GCF_056400505.1 Terrabacter sp. P5_B1 | reverse complement strand
GCGCGCGGACGTATGCCGTCCGCCCGCGGTCGTCGACGAAGCCGTCCTCTTCGGGGACGTCGTCGAAGGCGGCGCCGTTCTCGGTGACGTGCAGGGTGACCCCGGCCGGCCCGGCATACTCCTCGTGCAGCCGGACGAGGAGGCGCGTCAGGCCCTCGGGCTGGATCTCCCAGTCCATCGCCGTGACCGGCAGCCCACGGGGGTGGCGGTGGGAGTCGTCGGCGGCGGGGAAGGGGGAGCGGGTGAACCGGCCGCCGTTGAGGCTGTCGGCGCGCGCGGCCGTCGGTGGCTCGTGGCCGATCGCCTCGCCGTTGTAGTAGTTGACGCCGAGGACGTCGATGGGCGTCGAGATGACCTCGAGGTCCCCGTCCATGATGTGGTCGGTCAGTCCCAGGTGGCGGACGTCCTCGAGGAGGTCGGCGGGGTAGGCGCCGCGGAAGATCGGGTCGAGGAAGATCCGGTTCATCTGCGCGTCGACGCGGCGGGCGGCGTCGACGTCTCGCGGGTCGGCGGGGTCGAGCGGGTCGGCCACGGTGAAGTTGAGCGTCAGGCCGAGCTCGAGCGCCGCGTCACGCTCCCGCAGCTCCTGCACGACCCGCCCGTGCGCGAGCATGAGGTGGTGCGCGGCGGCGAGGCCGTCGGAAGGCGAGGTGCGTCCGGGCGCGTGCAGGCCGGCCGTGTAGCCGAGGAAGGCCGCGCAGAACGGCTCGTTGAGCGTCGTCCACGTGCGCACCCGGTCGCCGAGGCGGTCGTGCACGGCCAGGGAGTAGTCGACGAACCGGTCGACGGTCTCGCGCGACGTCCACCCGCCGCGGTCCTCGAGCGCCTGGGGCAGGTCCCAGTGGTAGAGCGTCAGCCACGGCGCGATCCCCGCGTCGAGGAGCGAGTCGACGAGCCGCTCGTAGAAGTCGAGGCCCGTGGCGTTGACGGGTCCGCCGTCGGGGCACACCCGGTCCCACGACGTCGAGAAGCGGTAGGACTGCATCCCGAGCGACTTCATGAGGGCCACGTCGGCGGCATACCGGTGGTAGTGCTCGCAGGCGATGTCGCCGGTGTCGCCGTCGACGACGGCCCCCGGGGTGTGGCTGAAGGTGTCCCAGATCGAGTCGGTGCGGCCGTCCTCGTGACGGGCGCCCTCGATCTGGTAGGCAGCCGTCGCGACGCCGAGGACGAAGTCCTGGGGTACCGGGCGGGTCTGTGCCACAACGAGATCGGGGACGGTGAGGGGCTGGGGGCTACGCGTCTGCGCGGTCATCCCTTGACTGCTCCTTGCATGATGCCGGAGACGAGCTGCTTCCCGGCGAAGACGAACAGGACGATGAGGGGCAGTGCCATGAGCACGACCCCGTTGAGCACGAGCGAGTAGTCGACGAAGTAGGCCGCCTGCAGCTGCTGCAGGGCGACGGGCAGCGTCGGGTTGCCCGGGTCGAGGATGATGAACGGCCAGAAGAAGTTGGTCCACGTCGCGATGAAGGTGAACAGGCCGAGCATCGCCGCGCCGGGGCGGGCGGCGGGGAGGGCGACGGACCAGAAGGTCCGCAGGGTGGACGCGCCGTCGACGCGCGAGGCCTCGATGAGCTCGTCGGGCAGCGCCTCCTGCAGGTACTGCGTCATCCAGAAGACGCCGAACGCACTGACGGCGCTGGGCAGGATGACCGCCCACAGGCTGCCGATCCAGCCGAGCTTGCTCATGACGATGAACAGCGGCACGATGCCCAGCTGCGTCGGCACGGCCATCGTGGCGATGACGAAGACGAGCAGTCCGCTCCGGCCGCGGAAGCGCAGCTTGGCGAAGGCGAAGCCGGCCATCGCCGAGAAGAGCACGACGAGCAGCGACACCGTGGAGCTGACGAGGATGCTGTTGCCCAGGGCCTTCCAGAACGGGATCGTCGTGATGACGGTGCTGGCGTTCTGGAGGAAGTGGCCGCCCGGGATGAACGAGTACGGGTCCTGCACGATGGCGGCGGAGTCCTTGCTGCCGATGACGTAGGACCACCAGAGCGGGAACGCCGAGCCGACGAGGACGATCGCCAGGAAGACGTATGCCGTGGGGCTGGCCTGGGTGCGACGGACGAGTCTCGCGCCGCGCCGGGGGCGCAGGGCCGCGGGAGGTGCAGGTGTCGGCGGCAGGGTCGGGGCGGTCATCGCTGTCCCTTCGAGGCGATCCGGCGGGTGACGAGGAAGTTGACGACCGCGAAGACGACGACGATGAGGAAGAGCATCCACGCGACGGCGGCCGCGCGACCGAAGTTCTTCTGCGTCCAGCCGAGCTGGTAGAGGTAGAGCGTCAGCGTCTGCCACTGCCGGTCGGCGCCGCCCAGGCCGTACTGGTCGTACATCCGCGGCTCGTCGAAGATCTGCAGGCCGCCGATCGTCGAGGTGATGACGACGAAGATGATCGTCGCGCGCAGCTGCGGGATGGTGATCGAGAAGAAGGTGCGGACGCGTCCGGCGCCGTCGATCATCGCGGCCTCGTAGTAGTCGCGCGGGATGGCCTGCATGGCGGCGAGGAAGATCAGCGCGTTGTAGCCGGTCCACCTGAAGTTGACCATCGTGGCGATGGCGACGTGGCTCGGGAGGACGTCCTTGTGCCACTGGACCGGGTCGACGCCGACGAGACCGAGCAGGTGGTTGACGAGCCCGAACTTGTCGCCGAAGAGGTCGCTGAAGATCAGGGCGACGGCCACCGGGGCCACGACGTAGGGCAGCAGCACACCCATCCGCCAGAAGGTCCGGGCCCGCAGGCCGCTGTCGAGGGCGGCCGCGATGAGCAGGGCGGCGATGACCTGCGGCACGCTCGACAGCAGGAAGATGCTGATGGTGTTCTTCAGCGCGTTCCAGAAGTAGGGCTGCGCCAGCACGTCCGTGTAGTTCTTGAGCCCGACGAAGCTGCCCTGGCCGCCGATGAGGCTCCACTTGTGGAGCGAGACCCACGCTGTGTAGAGCAGGGGGAAGAGCCCGACGACGCCGAAGAGGATGAAGAACGGCGAGACGTACGCGTAGGGCGCGCCCATCTCGTCGAGCTTCGTCAGGCGCCGCCGCCATCTCGGCCGTGGCTTCATCGGCGAGCGCTGCACGAACGCGGGTGTCCCGGGGGACTCCGGATGCGTCGTGCGGGTGGGGGACTGAACGGTCATGGCAGTTCCGATGGTCGGGGGGACGGCTCGGTGCGGGGTGAGGTGTGCACCGGGCCGTCCCCTGGTCAGCTGGGTCGGCCGGTCAGGTCAGCCGAGGGCCTTGACGTCGCCCACCCACTTGTTCCACGAATCCTGCGGAGCGGTGCCCTGCTCGACCCGGGTCAGGGCCTGCTGCATCGCGTCGTTGATCGCGAAGTAGTGGGTGCCCTTGTACGGCGTCATGGTGACGGCCTTGGCGCGATCGGCGAAGATCTGGCCGGTCGGCGCGTCATTGAACGACGCGACCTTGAAGGAGAGCAGGTCAGGGCTCTCGAGGGCCTGCTTCTGGCTCGGGAAGGCACCGACCTTCTTGAAGGCCTTGACCTGCTGATCGGGCGCGGTCAGCCACGCGGCGAGCTCCTGGGCCTCCTTCGGGTGGGCACTCTGCTTCGGGACGGTCAGGTACGAGCCGCCCCAGTTGCCGCCGCCGCCCGGGAAGGTGTTGGCGACGTCCCAGCCCTTGACGCCCTTGGCGTTGCCCTCGATGACGCCGACCATCCAGCCGGGGCAGAGCATCGTCGCGAAGCCGTCCTTCTGGAAGCTGGCGGTCCAGTCGTCGCCCCACTGCTGGAGCTTGGCGGAGAGGCCGTCGGTGATGCCCGCCTGGACCACCTGGTCGTAGACCTTCTTGACGTCGGCGTTCTCGGTCGCCGTGATGCTGTCGTCGCTCGGGTTCTCGTAGGCGGCCGGGATCTGGTTGACCATGCCCTGGTAGGTGGCGCCGATGCTGTCGAAGAAGGGGACCTTGGACTTGGCCTTGAACTGCTTGCCGGCGGCGAAGTAGCTCTCCCACGTGTTGCCGAAGAGCTTGGCCACCGACTCACGGTCGCTCGGCAGGCCCGCGGCCTTGAAGAGATCGCTGCGGTAGCAGATGGCCTCGGGCCCGGAGTCCGTGCCGTAGCCGATGAGGTGGCCGTCGGAGTCGGTGGCGGCCTTGGCCTTCCAGTCCAGCCAACGGCCCTGGACGTCCGCGGAGTTGAGGTCATTGAACTTGTCGGAGTACTGGAGCATCTCTGGGAGCCAGTCGACCTCGACGGCCTCGACGTCGGCCATGCCGCTGCCGGCCGAGAGGCGGGTGAAGAAGTTGTCGCGGGCCTCGTTGGAGGTGGCGGCCTTCTTGTGGGTGACCTTGATGTTCGGGTGCGACTTCTCGAACTCGGGGATGAGCTCCTCGTAGCCGAACTGGTTGAAGGTGGCCAGCGTCAGGGTGACGGGGCCCTTGGCGCCGCCGGTGCTGCCGGCCTGCGTGGCGGCCCCGTCGGTGCCCGAGCCGGAGCTGCAGGCGGTGAGCGCCATCAGCCCGACGGTGAGGCTGGCGAGAACGGCATGGCGAGAGCGCATGGTGGGCGCGCCGATCCGGATGGAACGGGATGTCATGGAGAGCTCCTTTGGTCTCATCCCCAGTGTGGGTGTGGGAGCGCTCTCCGTGCGTGAACCTGAGCCGTGAGAGCGCTCTCACGAGGAGGATGGCGGCTTCCGACGGGATCGGTCAAGGGTCGTGACAATTCCGTGACCTGAACGCGCGGCCCGATCACCGCTAGCGTGGAGGTCCCGGCGGTTGCCCGGGCCCTGGCACCTGCGGGAGGTTCCATGACCGTCCACGACGTCGTCGCCATCGGTCGGGTGAGCGTCGACCTCTACCCGCTCCAGCACGGGGTGACGCTCGACGAGGCGCGCACCTTCGAGAAGTTCCTGGGCGGTAGCGCAGCCAACGTCACCGTCGCCGCGGCGCGCCACGGCAGGCGGGCGGCCCTCGTCAGCGCCGCGGCCGCAGACGCCTTCGGCCGCTTCGTCCACCGCCAGCTGCTCCAGCTCGGTGTCGACGACGCCTACGTGCAGACGATCACCGGCGGGCCACCCACGCCGGTCACCTTCTGTGAGATCTTCCCGCCGGACCACTTCCCGACCTGGTCCTACCGCTACCCGACCGCGCCGGACCTGCTCATCACCCCGGAATCCCTTCCGCTGCAGGCGATCCGAGAGGCCCGCGTCTACTGGTCGACGCTGACCGGACT
>NZ_JBFULD010000299.1:0-5267 GCF_056400505.1 Terrabacter sp. P5_B1 | reverse complement strand
CGTCGGGACCGAGCGGGTCGCACCGGTCGACACGGCGTCGGCGGCAGGCGCTGCCGGGACCGCGACGGGCAGCGACGAGGGCGTCCGCATGCTGACCGACGAGGAGATCGAGGCCGGAGCCTCCGACGTCCCGCTCGGCGCGGACACGAGCGCCCGCGACGAGCCCGGCTCGCGCTAGTTCCACTGCCGCTCGTCCGCGGCCCGTCCCGGGTCAGCAGATGGTGCTGCCCTTCGCGCTCCCGTCCCCGCCCAGCGGGGCGGGGGCGCTCCGCGGCAGCCGTCGAGGTCCGCGTGTGACCCTGCTCGCGAGCCTGCCAGGCTCATACGACAGTACGAACCGGGTCACAGCCCACACACAGCGTGACGTCCCAATCTGAGTGTTATGACCTCACTCGCCCTCCCCGAGAGTCGTGACCTCTCGGTGCCGGCCTCGTCGCAGCAACATGCTGTCGCCCCGACGCCCCGCTGGTGGAGGGACGCGTCCGCCGTCTTTGCCTGGAGCGCCACGCTCTTCGTCGTCGCCCTCTGGGTCGCGGGCGGTGGCCTGACCGCCTTCGGCTCGCTCGGCGAGGGAGTCACGAACATCGGGCGCCTCACGGGTCTGGTCGCCTCCGTGCTCATGCTGCTGCAGGTCCTGTTGATGGCCCGCATCCCGTTCGTCGAGCAGGCATGGGGGCAGGACGAGCTCGCGCGGGTGCACCGGCTCGTGGGGTTCACCTCGTTCAACCTCATGGTCGTCCACATCGTTCTCACGACCATCGGCTACAGCGCCGGCACCGACCTGGGCGTCGTCGCCACCTTCGTCGACCAGGTGCTGCACTCTCCGGGCATGCTCCTCGCCCTCGCGGGGACGGTCGCGCTCGTCATGGTGGTCGTCACCTCGGTGAAGAAGGCGCGTTCGAAGCTGCGCTACGAGTCGTGGCACCTGCTGCACCTCTACGCCTACCTCGGCGCCGGTCTCGCGCTGCCGCACCAGCTCTGGACCGGGCAGGACTTCAAGGCGAACGTCGCCGCGACCGTCTTCTGGTGGGGCCTGTATGCCTTCGCTCTCGTCACGGTCGTCGTCTACCGGGTCGGTCTGCCGCTCATCCGCTCACGCCGTCACCGTCTGGTCGTCTCGGAGGTCGTGGCCGAGTCGCCGACCGTGACGTCGGTCGTCATGACGGGGCGCCGCCTCGACCGCCTGCCGGTCCGCGCCGGCCAGTACTTCCAGTGGCGCTTCCTCGACGGTCCGGGATGGACACGCGGCAACCCCTACTCCCTCTCGGCCGCGCCCGACGGGCGCTCGCTCCGGATCACCGCTGAGGCAGCGGGCGCCTCGAGCGCGCGCCTCGCAACGCTCCGTCCCGGCACCAAGGTCCTCGTCGAGGGGCCGTACGGCCGCCTCCACGCAGGGGTCCGCACCAGCGACAAGGCGGTGCTCGTCGGCGCCGGCATCGGCATCACGCCGCTCCGCGCCATTCTCGAGGAGCTGCCCGCGTCACCCGATGGCGTCGTCGTCATCTACCGCGTCGGCAGCCAGTCCGACATCGTCCTCGCCGACGAGCTGTTGGACCTCGTTCGAGCAAAGGGCGGACGCGTCGTCGCCGTCGTCGGCCACCGAGACCGGGAGCGCGTCAGCTGGCTGCCCGTCGAGTCGCGGCATCTCACCGACGTCGAGGCGCTGACGCGGATCGTCCCCGACATCGCCGAGCGCGACGTCTACGTCTGCGGCAACCCTGCCTGGATGGACACCGTCATCGCGGCAGCCCACGAGGCAGGTGTGCCGCCCGACGCCGTCCATTCCGAACGTTTCTCCTACTGACCCTGCGCAGCTGCGCGAGCGGCGCGGACGCCCGCACCGCCCTTCGCACCGACCGAATCGAGCCACACCATGCGACGCATCGTCATCTGGGCCATGAGCACCCTGACCGTGCTCGTCCTCCTCTTCAGCTACAGCACGTCCCGCGGCTCGTCCGCCGTCGTGGCGGCCGAGACCCGGACGGTGACAGCGACCGGCAAGACCTCCGACAGCACGGGTTCCGCGTCGGGATCGTCGCGAGTCTCCGCAACCGACTCCTCGGGCCAACAGCCGAACCCGGCCGCCACGACCGCCACGGGGACCACCTCGGGCGGATCGTCGGTATCGTCCGGGTCGTCGTCCGGTCCGGCAGGTTCGTCCACCACGTCGTCGGCCGCCACCACCTATGCCGGTGACGCCGTCATGACCCGCTACGGCAACGTCCAGGTCCAGATCACGGTCAAGGACGGCAAGATCACCGCTGCCGACGTGCTGCAGATCCCGTGGAACGACCGCCGCGACCAGATGATCAACTCGGCGGCGGTTCCGGTCTACAACCAGGAGGTCGTCGGCGCACAGTCGGCGCAGATCGACGTCGTGTCCGGGGCCACGTACACGTGGGACGGCTACACCCAGTCCCTGCAGTCCGCCATCGACCAGGCCCACCTGTGAGGCCTTCGGGAGACCCGGCGATCGAGGTGCGAACCGTGAACCGACCTGCCACCCCGGACGACCGGCCCGAGACGGCACCCGCGCCGGCCCGGCGCGCCTGGGTCGAGCAGATCATGGGGATGCCGATCTCCATCCACCTGCGCGGCGAGGAGGTCGACCGGCCCGAGGCGCAGGAGGCCGTGGCCGACGCCTTCCGGGACCTTCGCGAGATGGACTCGATCTTCTCGACGTACCGGCCCGACTCGGACCTCATGCGGTTGCGGCGCGAGGAGGTCCGGGTGTCGCAGTGCAGCCCTCTCGTCGAGGAGGCGCTGCGCATCGGACAGGAGGCCGAGGTCCTCACCCGGGGGGCGTTCACGACCCTCCTGCCGACCGGGGACGGCGACCTCGCCTTCGACCCGACCGGCCTCGTCAAGGGGTGGGCGGTCGACCGCGCCTCGGTGCCGTTGCTGGCGTTGGAGCGGATCTCCTTCTGCATCAACGCCGGTGGCGACATCCTCATCGGGGCGCACCCGGCCATGCCGACAGCGGGTGCGGAGGCGATCGTGTGGCGCGTCGGCGTCGAGGACCCGCTCGACCGGCAGCGGGTCGCCAGCACCCTGACCCTGGCGCGCGGGGCCGTGGCGACGTCGGGGACGGCTGCCCGGGGCGCACACCTCTACGACCCCCAGTCGCGTGAGCTCGTCGGCCGCCCGGGGTCGGTGACCGTGACCGGACCGACCCTGCTCTGGGCGGACATCTGGGCGACGGCGCTCTTCGTCGGTTCGGGCCGCACGAGCGAGGCCTTCGCCACGAGTGCGCCCGACTACCTCGCGACAGCGCTCTGACCGAGCCACCGGCGCAAGGACAGAAGTCACGGGTCATCCCGAACCGGGCCGGCCTTGCGGCTTTCTTGCGGAAGCCCAGCGCGGTACGGCCTTCGGCCCTTGCAGTTGGCGCGGCAGAGTCGTCCTCACCAGCAGGGCCGGTCGGGGGACCGGCTGCTGACACAGAGACCTTCGGGCGAGTGCCCGCCGACCGGGGAGAGGAACGCCATGGCCACCAGCACCAGCACCAGCACTGACCCTGCAGTGACGGTGCGCGGTCTCGGTGCCCGGCCCGGTCGGCGGGCCAACTCGAGGACTCAGGTGGGGGGAGGAAGCCGGAACGGGGCGGGCCACCTGGTGGGAGGCCGGTCCGCCCCGATCCAGTCCGCTGCACGTCGATCCCGGAAGCATGTCAGCCCGCAGGCCCGGTGCGTCGTCGGCGCCTGCCGTGGCTGCTGATCCCGTCGTGGGTCCGGTCTTCCCGGGGCTCACGGTCGACGAGCTCGACCCCGCTGCGCTGAGCCGGCTGGCCTTCGAGCTCGAGAGTGACGACCTCGCCCGATCCATCGCGCAGACCTACCTGCGGATGCTCGACGCCCGACTCGCGCGCGCCGCCGCCGCCCTCGAGTGCTGCGACGAGGTCGCGGCCATGGACGTCCTGCTCAGCCTTCGCGTCTCGTCGGCCACCGTCGGTCTCGTCCGGCTCGAGTCGGCCGTGCGCTGGGTCATCGACGCGGTGCGTCGCGGCGAACCGGACCTGGCGCGTGAGCGAGGCGCGTCGATGCTGGGTCTCGCAGCGGGTGCGCGTCACGCGCTCCGGTCCCACCTCGAGCGCACCGTCGCGGCGGCCTCGGTCTGAGGGTCTGCGCGCAGGAGGGCGCGAGGTCAGAACGCGTCCGGCTCCTCCATCCGGTAGCCCACGCCGCGAACGGTACGGATCGGGGCGCGCATGCCCTCCGGCCCGAGCCGGCTCAGCTTGCGACGGAGGTTGCCGACGTGCACCTCGACGAGGTGCTCCTCGGACCACCCCGGACCCCAGAGGCTGTCGAGCAGCACGGCACGGGACCACACCCGGCGCGGCGCGCCCAGCAGGGTCGTGAGGAGGTCGAACTCGGTGCGGGTCAGGTCAGCCTCCCGGCCGTCGACCGTGACGACGCGACCGTCCGGGTCGACCGCGATGCGGCCGTGGCGCACGAGCCCGTGCGCCTCCTCGGCAGGGGGTGCCTCTGCCGTGGCGACCGATCCGGCCGAGCTGTGCGACGAGCCCTGGGTGGCGACAGCACCAGGAGCGCTCGACGCGTGGGTGGCCGTGGTGGCGACGCTGGCGCCCGGGGTTCGCGGACGCCGGAACATCGCGTTGACCCGAGCCTGCAGCTCCCGCGGGCTGAACGGCTTGGTGAGGTAGTCGTCGGCGCCGATCTCCAGCCCCATGAGGCGGTCGATCTCGTCGGTGCGCGCGCTGATCATGACGACGTAGGCCTGGCTCACGTCGCGCACCCGGCGGCACACCTCGATCCCGTCGAGGTCCGGCAGGCCGAGGTCGAGCGTGACGAGGTCGGGAGCGGTCGCGACGACGAGATCGAGGCCGGCCTGGCCCGACGACGCCGTCGACACCGCGAAACCCTGCATGGTCAGGCTGTGGGTGATGAGTTCGCGGATGTCGTCGTCGTCCTCGACGACGACTGCGGTGCGTGCTGAGCCCATCATGAGTTGATTCTTGCAGAATGCGTGGGTTTGACCCGTCAGTTCCGTTTATTGGGTGGTTCGCGGGTCCAGGAGGGGGTCGACGCCCCGTCACCGCAGCTGCTCGACCAGGGCGGACACGTCGGTCGTCGGCCGCTCGCAGACCATCCCCCGGCAGACGTATGCCGCGGGAGCGCCATCCACGAGCGGGCGTCCGGCGAGCAGCGGGATCCCCGGTGCGTCTGGCTCACCGCGGACGACGACGAGCCCGGGACTGGGGGAGCGCCGCGCCGCCTGCGCGAGCGCCTCGGCGGCCGGACCCGAAC
>NZ_JBFULD010000298.1:0-5314 GCF_056400505.1 Terrabacter sp. P5_B1 | reverse complement strand
CCCTCGCGGCGACCGACGGCATCACCGAGGTGCGCGTCGACACCCCGACGCGGGTCGTCGTCGTGGCAGACCGGGGCCGGGCCGAGGTCGTCGCGGCGGCCGTCACGGCAGGGCTGCCCGTGGTCGGCGTCAGCAGCCGCCGCCACCTCGAGGAGGTCTTCCTCGGGGTGATCTCGTCGGCGTCCGCCCCCGGCGCGCCGGCCGAGCCCGGAGACGAGGGCGCCTCCCTCGTCGAGCGACTGAGACAGGTGAGGGCGCGATGAGTGACACCCCCGGTGAGGCGCTGCTCGGCGTCATCGAGCCGGCGTCGACCGACGCGAGCGGCGAGATCCGCCAGGTCCGCGACCCCCTCTCGTGGCGGGCCGAGCTGGGCCGGCAGTGGGGGAGGCGGCGTACGCTCTGGGCCTTCGGCCTGCTCCTCGCCCTGCCCCTCGTCCTCGTCGGGTCGTTCGCCTTCGGGCAGCGCTCGAGCAACAGCCGCGGCGGGTCGTCGACCCGGATCTTCGACCTCGCCCAGAGCGGGGCCGCGAACTTCAGCCTCGTGCTCGTGTTCCTCGCCTCGGAACTGCTCCTCGTGCTCCTCGCCGCCCTCTTCTGCGGCGACGCGGTGCCGTCCGAGGCGTCGTGGTCGTCGCTGCGCTACCTGCTCGTCGCGCCCGTCCAGCGGGCCCGGCTGCTCACGAGCAAGCTCGCCATCGGCATCGCCTCGACCCTGCTCGCCACGGTCCTGTTGCCGGCCTGGGGCCTGCTCGTCGGCGGCATCGCCTACGGCTGGGACCCGCTGACCAACCCGCTCGGGGAGAACCTCTCGTGGGGCCAGTTCCTGCCGCGGCTCGCCCTCGCGATGGGCTACATCTTCGTGACGCTGCTGCCCATCGCGGCCATCGCCTTCTGGATCGGCACGCGCTCGGACGCCCCCCTCGCGGCGGTGGGAGGCGCCGTGCTCGTCAGCATCCTGTTCAACATCCTCGACCAGCTCGACGCGCTCGACCCCTACCGCAACGCGTTCCCGGGGCACTACTCGCGGGCCTGGCAGGACGCCCTCGCCGTCTCGCCGGACTGGACCGACGTGGTTCACGGCGCGCTGTGGTCGCTCGTCTGGGCGGTCGCGTTCACGATGCTCGCCTACCGCCGCTTCCGCCGTAGCGACATCCTCAGCTGAGGCGGCTCGGTCAGAGCTTCGCGGCCTCGGGGATGATCCGCTCGCCGATGAGCTCGAGCCAGTCGGTGCGCGAGCCGTCGGCGACGCCCATCTGCACGTGCGTCACGCCGAGCCCGGCCAGCTGGCGCAGGTGCTCGAGGGTGGCGTCGACGTTCTCGCCGTTCGGGCCGGGATCGATGGGACCCATGACGGTCTTCTCGATCTCGTCGTAGTCGCGGCCGAGGGTCTCGCAGTGGCCGCGCAGCACCTCGAGCTTGTGCGCCAGGTCGGGGCTGTCGAAGAGGTTGCAGGCCTGGGCGTACTGCGCGACGAGGCGCAGCGTCTTCTTCTCGCCGCCGCCGCCGATGAGGATCGGCGGGTGCGGGCGCTGCACCGACTGTGGCGAGTTGAGGGTGCGGCCGAGCTGGTAGTGCTTGCCGGCATACGGCTCGTCGCTGTCGCTCCACATCTGCAGGCAGATCTGCAGGGTCTCCTCGAGCCGCTCGAAGCGCTCCGCCGTGCCCGGGAAGGGCAGGCCGAGCCCGACCGACTCCGCCTCGTTCCAGGCGGCGCCGATGCCGAGAATCGCGCGTCCCCCCGAGAGCACGTCGAGGGTGGTGACCTCCTTGGCGAGCATCCCCGGCTCGCGGTAGATGGCGGCCGTGACCCACGCGAGGAGCTGGACGCGGTCGGTGACTGCTGCGAGGTAGCCGAGCGCGGTGTAGGCCTCGAGCATCTCGTGCTCGGGCGGGCCGAGGTGCCCGATCTGCCACACGTGGTCCATGACCGAGAGCTTGGTGAAGCCGACGTCCTCAGCAGTCTTCGCGGTGCGCCGCAGGTCGTCGACGAAGGTGGCGGAGCCGCCGCTCCACGTGAAGTTGGAAATGTGCAGTCCGAGGTCCATGCCTCGCACACTACGACGGTCTGCTGGGATCAGTCAGTGATCAGCGACTCGATCTCGCGGGCGAGCACGGCCGGCACCTCCAGGGGTATGCCGTGTCCGATGCCTTCCAGGGCCACCTCCCTCGTGGTGCCACCGGCGGCGGCATAGCGCTTGAGGACGGCCCGCATCTGGGCCACCATCGGCTGGGAGGGGAGCACGTCCATGCCCGGCCAGCCCGGGACCGCGCCCAGGGAGCCCAGCGTCGCGAGGTCGAAGAGCGAGGTGTCGCTGACGACCTGGTCGGCGGTGCCGTGCACCCAGGTGACCGGCGGCTTGCGCTCCAGGTCGACGATCGCGGTGGCGTCGAAGTGGGTKGGCGTCATCGTGTTGAGCACGCCCCGGGTGCCGGGGGCCAGCCCCGGCCAGTTCTCCGAGGACGTCGAGTCGCCGGGGTAGAAGTCGTCGCCGGTCCGGGTCAGGAGCAGCTCGTCGACGAGGAAGTCCTCGTCGACGTTCGCGGCGTTGGCGCCCGGGCCGTAGAAGGTGCGCATGACGACGCGAGGGCTGCTCTGCGGGTCCTCGTCGCCGGCGTCCTTGGCGGCGAGGCGCCGCACGAAGTCCGCGTTCGCGGCGCCACCGCCGGTGCTCGCGCCATCGTCGAACGCGGGCGTGCCTGCGGCGTCGACGGTTCCGCCGAAACCGTGTGGCGACAGCGGTGCCACGAGGACGACGCCCGCGAGGTCGTCGGGGTGCTCGAGCATGAGCTGCTCGAGGACTCCCGCGCCCATCGACCAGCCGGCGGCGATGACGCGGCACTCGTCGGCCAGCCCCAGGGCATCCAGCAGGGCGTGCACGTCCTCGACCATGTCCCCGAGCCCCCGGGTCGCGTCGATCGGGTGCGCCTCGGTGCGGCCGAAGCCACGCAGGTCGGGGGCGATGACCCGGACGTCGTCGGCGAGCTCGCCGAGGGCATCCGCGACATAGCGCCAGTAGCCGCCCGTGGAGAGGTTGCCGTGCACGAGCAGGATCGGGACACCGTCGTCCGGCCCGCTCGACCACACGTTCGTGGTGAGGCGGGAGGTCTCGACGAGGCTGCAGGTGAACGACGACGCTGTCATGGCTGGCCCTTTCGCAGTGAATGGACCACTGTCTAGCACTGCTGGCGTGCGCCGGTCAGTGTGGTCGCCGCACTCTTTCGTCGAGGCCCCCATGAACGGCGCGTTTCCGGTGTCGAGGGTTCAGGCAGACTGAAGGGGTGGCCCCTGAGACCGTCCGTCCGACCCGCCAGCTCCAGCCCTCCCGGCGCTCGGAGGTGCCGCCCTTCGAGGTCATGGACGTCCTCGACCGGGTGGCCGTGCTGCGCGCCGAGGGTCGCGACGTGGTGTCGCTCTGCGCCGGTGAGCCGTCGGGCGGGGCGCCGCGCCTGGTCTCGGAGGCGGCGGCCCGGATCCACGGGTCCGGGCGGGCTYTGACCTACACGTCGGCGCTCGGCATCCGCGAGCTGCGGTCGGAGATCGCGGCCCACTACGGCCGCTGGTACGGCCTCGACGTCGACCCGGCGCGCGTCGCGATCACCACCGGCTCGTCGGGCGCCTTCGTCCTGGCCTTCCTCGCAGCCTTCGAGGTCGGCGACCGCGTCGCTCTCGCCCGGCCGGGCTACCCCGCCTACCGCAACATCCTCACCTCGCTCGGCTGTGAGGTCGTCGAGATCGACTGCGGCCCCGAGACGCGCTACCAGCCGACGCCGGCCCTGCTCGACGCCGCTCAGGCCGGTGGGCCGCTCGCCGGGCTCATCGTCGCCTCGCCGGCGAACCCGACGGGCACCATGGTCGACCGTGCCGAGCTCGCCGCGATCACCGACTGGTGCCGCACCCAAGGGGTTCGCCTCGTCAGCGACGAGATCTACCACGGCGTCACCTATCCCGAGGCGGCCGCCGCGGACCCGCGCGGGGTCTGCGCCTGGGAGAGCGACGAGTCCTCGCTCGTCATCTCCTCGTTCAGCAAGTACTGGGGCATGACCGGCTGGCGCCTGGGCTGGATGCTCCTGCCCGAGAACCTCGCGCGGCCCGTCGATGCGCTCGCGGGCAACGTCGCGCTGTGCCCGCCTGCTCCGGCGCAGTATGCCGCGGTGTCAGCCTTCGCCGAGGAGTCCTACCGCGAGTGCGACGAGGCCGTGGCCGAGTTCTCGCGCACGCGGAAGCTGTTGCTCGACAACGCAGCCCGGCTCGGGTGGGGGGAGTCCGCACCCCCGGACGGCGCGTTCTACTACTGGGCAGACCTCGGACCGCAGCTCGCCCGTTGGGGCAGCTCCGCGGCATACGCGAAGGCCCTGCTCGAGGAGGTCGGCGTCGCCATCACGCCGGGCGGCGACTTCGACGACCGTGCGGGCGCCCACTCGGTGCGGCTCAGCTTCGCGGCCGGCACCACGGCCGTGGGTGAGGCGATCGAGCGGATCGAGGCGTTCAACGCGCGGTGACGCACTAGCGTCAGGTCATGGGGTGGTTCTCCGACGCGGTGGCGTGGGTCCGCTCGCGGGTCGGCGGTCGGGCACGCCCGGTGGCGCCGCCGCCGGGCCAGCTGGCGTCGGTGGAGGCCGTCGTCGAGCGGATGCGTGAGATCGACCGGGACCTGCCTGCCGACGACGGCGTGGCCGACTTCAACCGGATGTACCTCCGGGTCACCGAGCTCGTGCGCGACCGCCTCGTCGCGGGGTTCTTCACCAACCCTGCCTTCGTCACCCGCCTCGACCTCGTCTTCGCCGGGCTCTACCTCGACGCCGTCGGCGCGGCCGCCCCCGACCCGTCGTGGGAGCCGCTCTTCAGCGCCCGTCGCGAGCCCGGTCGGGTGCCGATCCAGTTCGCCTTGGCGGGGATGAACGCGCACATCAACCACGACCTGCCCGTCGCCGTCGTCACGACGTGCCAGCAGCTCGGTCTGACCCCCGACAGCCCGGACGTCGAGACCGACTACCGCCGGGTCAACGACCTGCTCGCCGCCGTCCAGGAGGAGGTGCGGCGCTCCTTCCTCGACGGCATCGCGCTCGCCGTCGACGAGCAGTACGCCGGGCCGGTCGCCGACCTCGTCAGCGGCTGGAGCATCACCCGGGCCCGCGACGCGGCGTGGACCAACGCCCGGGTGCTGTGGTCTCTCGACGGCGCCGAGCCGCTGCGCTCGGACTTCCTCGCGACGCTGTCGCGAACGGTCGGCATGGCGGGGCGCTACCTGCTCACCCCGGTCGCCGACCTCGCCGCCTGAGGACTCAGGCGACGAGGGTCGGCTCGCCATGGACC
>NZ_JBFULD010000297.1:0-5319 GCF_056400505.1 Terrabacter sp. P5_B1 | reverse complement strand
CTCCTGGATCGTGTCGGTCGCGTGCCGCGTCGTCAGGACCTTGATGCCGGCCGCCCGCGTCTCGAGCTGGCGCTGGTCCTGCTCGGAGCTCGTGCGCCCGGCGAGCACGTCGTCCATCGTCGACACGAGCTCGTGCTGGGCGAGCTGGAGGGCGTATGCCGTCGCGATCCTCGGCAGCAGCCGCCGTTGGTAGGTGCGGTAGTCCAGGACCGTCGTCTCCACGTCGTTGCCGGGCGCTGCGAACTGACGCCGCTCACCGGCATACGTCGTCGTGACGGCCAGGGCCGAGCGGGCCGCGGCGCCCGCGCCGCCGGCCACCGAGATGCGGCCCCGGACGAGCGTGCCGAGCATCGTGAAGAAGCGGCGGCTGGGGTTGTCGATGGGACTCGAGTAGGTGCCGGCGTCGCCGATGTCGCCGTAGCGGCCGAGGAGGTTGGTGCGGGGGACCCGGACGTGGTCGAAGAGGAGGCGCCCGTTGTCGACGCCGTCGAGGCCGAGCTTGGGACCGCAGTCCTCGATGGTGACCCCCGGCGTGGGAGCGCCCGCGCCGTCGCGGATGGGGACGAGCACGCAGTGGACCCCGCGGGACTCGCCGTCGACGACGAGCTGGGCGAACACGGCTGCAAGTTCGGCGTCGCGCGCCGCGTTGCCGATGTAGTCCTTGCGCGCCGCGGGGACGGGGGAGTGGACGACGATCTCGTCGGTGGCCGGGTCGAAGGTGGCGGTCGTCAGCAGGCTCTGGACGTCGCTGCCGTGGCCGGTCTCCGTCATCGCGAAGCACCCCTGCAGCTCGCCCGAGACCAGCCGCGGCACGAGGTGGTCGTGGCGGCTCGTGCCGAGCAGCGAGACCGCGCCGCCGAACAGGCCCCACTGGACGCCCGCCTTGACGAAGAGCGACAGGTCGCTGTGAGCGAGCATCTCGAACGCGGCCACCGCTTCGCCGTAGCGGGCGGTCCCGCCCTGGTGCTCCGGGAAGCCCGACGCGGCATACGGCTGCCGGGCCAGGGCGCTCAGCTGGGAGGTGACGCGGGACCGGTGCTCGTCCATCGGGAGCGGTCCGGACGGTGGTCCGAAGGTCGCCGGGTCGAGGGCGCGGCAGTGGTCGCGCACCTCGCCGAAAGGGCCGTCGAGGTGGGCGCGCAGCGCGGAGGCCAGGACTGCGTCCGGGGTCTTCGAGGGGGTCTCTGCAGGGGAGTCGGTGGCCGTGGACATCTGGTGCCTTCCGGTCTGGACCTCAGGAGGTCGTGCTGGTGGTGGTGTTGGTGGGGGTGGTGGTCGCGAGGACGGGGGCGAGCCCGTGCCACGCCAGCTCGGTCAGGGAGTCGACGATCGCCGCGCGGGGAGCTCGGTCACCCTCGGGGGTGGCGAGCCAGTCGTCGGCGACGGCGCGGACCGAGCCGACGAGGGCGATGGCCCAGGTGCGGGCCCGCGAGGGGTCGGTCGTGCTCGTGCGCAGGGACTCGAGGAGCAGGCCGGTGAGCTGGTCCGTGACCTGGTCGACGGTGCCGCCCACCGGGTCGTCGGCCAGCGGCCGGTCCACGAGGGGACGGTTGACGACGAATCGGTAGACCTCGGTGTCGGACTCGACGAGCGCGAGGTAGACCTCGACGGTGGACGCGACGAGCTCGCGCGTGTCGGCCGGCGGGGCGCTCGATCGGGACAGCGCGGCGCCGACGTTGCGGACGACGCGGCCGTCGATGCGCTCCGCGACGGCGCGGTAGAGGCCGGCCTTGTCGTCGAAGTGTCGGTAGATGACCGTCTTGGACGTGCCGGCCTCGGCGGCGATGTCGTCCATGCCGACGCCAGCGCCGTGCCTCCGGATGGCGCGGATCGTCGCGTCGACGAGGGCGGCGCGGCGCTCCTCGCGGTGGCGCTCCCAGCGCGAGTCCCGGCCGTCCCGCGGGGGTGCGGACGGTGCCGGTGGACGTCGGGCGTCGTGGTCCATCTCCCGAAAGTAACAGGTACTTGCTGTATCGACTACTACCAGTTTCGGTTATCTTGGGTGAGAACGACAGGTTCCGCAGTCGACAGCAGGAGAGACCCATGGCCACGCAGTCCACCCCGCGCACGACACGTCGCGTCGCGGTCCTCGGGGGCAACCGCATCCCGTTCGCCCGTTCCAACGGCCCGTACGCGAAGGCGTCCAACCAGGACATGCTCACCGCAACCGTCGACGGGCTCGTGGCGCGCCACGGACTCGCGGGGGAGCGCCTCGGCGAGGTCGTCGCGGGCGCCGTGCTCAAGCACAGCCGTGACTTCAACCTCACCCGGGAGACCGTGCTCGGCACGCGGCTCGACCCGACGACGCCGGCCTACGACATCCAGCAGGCGTGCGGCACGGGACTTGAGTCCGCCATCCTCGTCGCCAACAAGATCGCCCTCGGCCAGGTCGACGCCGGCATCGCCGGTGGCGTGGACAGTGCGAGCGATGCCCCCATCGCCGTCAGTGAGGGCCTGCGCCGGACGCTGCTGGCCGCGAACCGTGCCCGCTCCGCGGGGGAGCGCGCCAAGGCGCTCGCCGGACTGCGTCCGGGACACCTCATCCCCGCCATCCCCGAGAACGTCGAGCCACGCACGGGACTGTCGATGGGCGAGCACATGGCCCTGACCGCGGCGCAGTGGGGCATCACCCGCGACGCCCAGGACGAGCTCGCCGCCGCGAGTCACCAGCACCTCGCCGCCGCCTACGAGCGCGGCTTCTTCGACGACCTCGTCACGCCCTACCTCGGCGTCTCACGCGACACGAACCTGCGCGCCGACTCCACCGTCGAGAAGCTGTCAACGCTCAAGCCGGTCTTCGGCAAGGGCGACGGGGCGACGATGACAGCCGGCAACTCGACGCCCCTGACCGACGGCGCCTCAGCCGTCCTCCTCGCGAGCGAGGAGTGGGCGGCGGAGCACCGTCTGACGCCGCTCGCCTGGTTCGTCGACGCCGAGACCGCGGCCGTCGACTACGTCCACGGTGACGAGGGCCTGCTCATGGCGCCGGCGTATGCCGTGCCGCGGCTCCTTGCCCGAAACGGCCTGAGCCTGCAGGACTTCGACTTCTACGAGATCCACGAGGCCTTCGCCGCGACCGTGCTCACGACCCTCAAGGCCTGGGAGGACCCCGACTTCTGCAAGGCGCGCCTCGGTCTCGACGCACCCCTAGGCTCCATCGACCGGTCCAAGCTCAACGTCAACGGCTCCTCCCTCGCCGCCGGCCACCCCTTCGCGGCGACGGGCGGGCGCATCGTCGCCTCGCTCGCCAAGCAGCTCAAGGAGGCCGGCGGAGGCCGTGGCCTCATCTCCATCTGCGCTGCCGGTGGGCAGGGCGTCGTCGCGATCCTGGAGGCCTGAGCATGAGCGATCTCTTCACGACCATCGTCCGCTCGCCCGTGGCCAAGAGGGTCGGGGTGCCGCAACCGACCCGGCTGCGCCGCTACGAGCCGGGTCTGCCGTTGTGCGAGGCGCCGGTCCTCGTCGCCGGTGGCGGTCGGTTCGCCGACGGCATCGCGTCCTGGCTCGCTGCTGCCGGCGTGGCCACGGTGGCGGCCGTGGCCGAGGTGCAGGACCAGGTGCAGGACCAGGCGCAGGACCAGGCGCAGGACAAGGCGCAGGACCAGGTCGGTGCCGTCGTGCTCGACCTCAGCGCAGCGGTGGATCCTGCCGAGCTGGACCAGCTGCGCCTGCTGGGCGCCCCGGCCGTCAAGGCGCTCAAGCGCAACGGCCGCGTCGTCGTCATCGGCACCGACCCCGCGACTCTGACCGACGTCACCGAGGTGACGACCCAGCGCGCGCTCGAGGGCGCCGTGCGATCCCTCGGCAAGGAGCTGCGTGGGGGCGCCACGGCGAACCTCGTTCTCGCGCAGGGAGATGCGCACGACGGCGTCCGTTCGGCGGTCGAGTTCTTCCTCTCCGGCCGGTCGGCCTACGTCGACGGCCAGGTGGTCCGCGTCGACGAGTCGACCAGTGGTGACCTCGATGCGCTCCGTCCCCTCGCCGGCAAGGTGGCCGTCGTCACCGGTGCCGCCCGCGGGATCGGGGCCGAGATCGCCCGCGTCCTCTCCCGCGACGGTGCGACCGTCGTCGCCGTCGACGTGCCCGCAGCCGGGGATGCCCTGGCGGCGGTGGCCAACGAGGTGACGGGCACCGCCCTACAGCTCGACGTCACGGCCGAGGACGCCGGGCGGCGGATCGTCGAGCACGCCACGTCGCGTCACGGCAGCCTCGACATCGTCGTGCACAACGCCGGCATCACCCGCGACAAGCTCTTCGTCAACATGGACGACGACCGCTGGCGCAACGTCATGGAGGTCAACCTCCGTTCGATCCTGCGGATGAACGAGGCGATCCTCGGTGACGGCGGCCTGTCCGACGGTGGCCGCATCGTCTGCGTCGCATCGATCGCCGGGATCGCCGGCAACCGTGGCCAGACCAACTACGGCGCGAGCAAGGCCGGTGTCATCGGTCTGGTCTCAGCCCTGTCGCGTCAGGTCGCGGGCCGTGGCATCACGGTCAACGCCGTCGCTCCGGGTTTCATCGAGACCGAGATGACCGCGCGGATCCCGTTCGCCACGAGGGAGATCGGACGTCGCATGAACTCGCTGCAGCAGGGTGGTCACCCGAAGGACGTCGCGGAGACCATCGCGTGGTTCGCCCAGCCCGGGGCCGCCGCCGTAACGGGGCAGGTCGTCCGTGTGTGCGGCCAGAGCCTGCTCGGGGCGTGAGGCGGCGATGACCAAGGAGATCACCGTCAAAGGGGCCCCGGACCTGCGTCGCATCTACGCGACCGCCGCCCTCCGCCGGGGCAACGCCAGCGGCACCCTGCCGGACGTGCGCTACTCGCGGGCCGGCATACGCGTCGCCGTCGACGACCTCGTCGGCTACTCCCACGTGTGCCGTTTCCCCCTCGCCGGCACCCTGCCGCCGACCTTCCCGCACCTCGTCGCGTTCCCGCTCCAGATGGCCGTCATGAGCGGCGACCGCTTCCCGCTCCCGCTGCTCGGGGCCGTCCACGTCGAGAACCGGATCGAGGTCGTCCGTCCCATCGACGTCGGCGAGCCCCTCGACGTCTCCGTGGGGGCGCAGGACCTCCGGCCGCACCGCCGCGGGCAGCAGGTCGACCTCGTGTCCGAGGTGAGTGTGCGCGCCGAGGTCGTGTGGCGCGGGGTGAGCACGTACCTCTCACGAGGGACGGAGCACGTGGACGCCGCGCCGTCCGACCCGCCGTCGACGGAGGCGCTGTCCGCGGTGACCGCGGGGCCGGTGTGGCGCCTGGGCGAGGGCACCGGCCGGGCGTATGCCGCGGTGTCGGGTGACTGGAACCCCATCCACCTG
>NZ_JBFULD010000296.1:0-5331 GCF_056400505.1 Terrabacter sp. P5_B1 | reverse complement strand
GGCCGAGCTCGCGCGCCTGCGCAGGCTGGCGGGCGACCTCGGCGCCGAGTTCCAGAACGTCTCGGGCGCCGACGTGGCCGAGGCGATCCTCGACCATGCCCGTGGCGTCAACGCCACGCAGATCGTCGTCGGCGTCAGCCGCCGCAGCCGCTGGCAGCAGATCCTGCGCCCGAGCATCGCCTCCGAGGTCGCCGACCGCTCCGGCGACATCGACGTCCACCTCGTCCCGCACGAGGGCTCGAAGGTCGGTCGCCGCGGCGCACGCGCCGCCGGCCTGCCCAGACGTCGTGTCCTCGGCGGTCTGCTGCTCGCCGTCGTCGCTCTGGTGGCCCTGACCGCGGTGCTCGTCCCGACGCGCGGGGGCCACACCCTGTCGCTGGACCTGCTGCTCTACCTCGCACTGACCGTGGTCTGTGCCCTCGTCGGCGGCATCTGGCCCGCGCTCTTCTGCGCCGTCGTCGGCTCGCTCGTCGTCAACTGGTTCTTCACCGAGCCCCGGGGCACCCTGACCATCAGCGACGCCCCGAACGCGCTGGCGCTCGCCGTCTTCGTCCTGGTGGCGATGGCGGTCTCCTCGGTCGTCAACCTCGCCGCCCGACGGACCGAGCAGGCGATCTCGGCCGAGCGCGAGTCGTCGGCCCTCGCGGCGATGAGCCGTGACCTCCTGGCCGAGCCCCGCCCCCTCCCGGCCCTGCTCGAACACGCCCGGGACGACCTCGGGATGCGGTCGGCCGTTCTCACCGAGTCCGGCGAGGACCGACCCTCGAGGGTCGTCGCCTCGACGGACCCGCTCCTGCCGGCGGGGAGCACCGTGCCGGCAGGGACGACGTGGGCCCTGGACGTGACGGTCGACGACGGCGTGCACCTGCTGCTCGACGGGCCTCCCGTGGCCGCGGAGGACCAGCGCGTCGTGGGTGCCTACGCTGCGCACGCCGCCATCCTGCACGGACGCGAACAGCTCGTCCGAGCCGCCCGCGAGGCCGCCGGCCTGGCCCGCGACAACGCCGCCCGCACGACCCTCCTCGCGGCCGTCTCGCACGACCTGCGCACCCCACTCGCCAGCATCAAGGCCGGCGTGTCCACCCTGCGTCAGTCCGGCCTGGAGCTGCCCCCCGAGGACGAGGCCGAGCTGCTCGAGTCGATCGAGGAGAGCGCCGACCGCCTCGACGCCCTCATCGGCAACCTCCTCGACCTCTCCCGGCTGGAGACGGGGGCCGTGCGCGCCCACCACCACTCCGTCGACCTGCTCGATGCCGTCGTCTCCACGGTGCGCACGACGTCCGAGCCGCAGCACGTCGAGGTCGAGCTCGAGCCGGACCTGCCCCTCGTCCACGCCGACCTCGGCCTGCTCGACCGGGTCCTCGCCAACGTCGTCGAGAACGCCCTGAGGCACCGCGACGACGCCGAGGTCCGCATCACGGCGGGGCGCATCGCGAACACCGTCCAGCTGCGCGTCATCGACCGGGGCCAAGGGGTCGCCGATGCCGACAAGGAGCGCATCTTCGCCGCCTTCCAGCGGGCCGGCGACGCTCCGCAGGGCGACGGACTCGGCCTGGGCCTGGCCGTGGCCCGTGGGCTCATGACCGTCATGGGGGGATCCCTCGTGGCCGAGGACACCCCGGGCGGTGGCCTCACGATGCTCATCGAGCTGCCGCTCTCGCCTGCCCCCCAGGCCGCCCTGCAGGAGGAGACGTGACCCGAGTACTGGTCGTCGACGACGACCCGCGGCTGCAGCGCACGCTGTCGATCGCGCTGCGGGCGCACGGCAACGAGGTCGTGACTGCCTCGGACGGCCGTTCCGCGGTGCAGTCGGTGGCCGAGGACGCGCCCGACGTCGTCATCCTCGACCTCGGGCTGCCTGACCTCGACGGCACCGAGGTGCTGCGCCGCATCCGCGCCGCGTCGGTCGTGCCCGTCATCGTCCTGTCTGCCCGGCACGAGTCGGACGACAAGATCGAGGCCCTCGATCTCGGAGCCGACGACTACGTGACGAAGCCCTTCGGTGTCGAGGAGCTGCTGGCCCGGGTGCGGGCGGCGGTGCGGCGCGGCAACGACCTCGGACGGCATCTCGCACCGGTCGTCACGGACCACTTCACCCTCGACTTCGCCGAGCGGCGCGCGCGGGTCGCCGGTGAGGACGTCCGGCTCACCCCGACCGAGTGGCGCCTGCTCGAGGCGCTGTGCCGCGAGCCCGGGCACCTCGTCCAGCAGCAGGAGCTGCTCCGCGCCGTCTGGGGTCCGTCCTACGGCCGGGAGTCGAACTACCTGCGCGTCTACGCCAACCAGCTGCGCCGCAAGCTCGAGCTCGACCCGGCCAGCCCGCGCCACCTCCTCACCGAGCCCGGCCTCGGCTACCGCTTCAACCCCTGAAACCGTCGAGAGGCCACGTTCGGTCGCTTCTCCCCACTCGAAGGGCCACGTGTGGCCGCTTCGCGGTGGCGCGTATGCCCTGGTCGGCGTGGCCTCTCGACCGTTGGGGGGCGACCACTCGTGGCCTCTCGACGGTTGGGAGGCGACCACTCGTGGCCTCTCGACGGTGAAAGGGACCTTGGGGTCAGTCGCGCTCGCGGTAGCCGCGGGCACCCCGGTCGGTGAGGTTCCAGGCGTCCTCGGACTCCTCGTCGTCCTCGTCGACCGTGCGCGTCATGTCGCCGGGGGTCCACCGGGCCGTGGGCACGGCCGTCGTCTCGTCGTCGTCGTCGAGGCGCTGCTCGCCGCGCTGCGCGACGAGCGCGGCCGTCCGCTGGGGCGCAGCGTCCGGCTCCGCGTCGTCGGCATAATGCGCCGAGACCTCCGGCGGCTCCACGTCGACGGGCGGGGCGGCATACGGCTGCGCGGGCTCGACGATGTCGTCGAGGTCCGCCGGCTCGTTGGGGTGCGGCACGTCGTCGCCGCGCAGCAGCGCGAGCGTCTGCTCGAGGTCGTCCGGACGCACGAGCACGTCACGGGCCTTGGAGCCCTCGCTCGGCCCCACGACCCCGCGCGACTCGAGCAGGTCCATGAGGCGGCCGGCCTTGGCGAAGCCGACGCGCAGCTTGCGCTGGAGCATCGACGTCGAGCCGAACTGCGTCGTCACGACGAGCTCGGTGGCCTGGAGCAGCACGTCGAGGTCGTCGCCGATGTCGTCGTCGATCTGCTTCTTCGGGGCCGCGACGGTGACGTTCTCGACGTAGTTGGGCTTGAGCTGGGTCGTGACGAACTTGACGACCTCGTGGATCTCCGACTCGTTGACCCACGCTCCCTGGACGCGCATCGGCTTGCTCGCGCCCATCGGCAGGAAGAGCGCGTCACCCTGGCCGATGAGCTTCTCGGCGCCGGGCTGGTCGAGCACGACGCGGCTGTCGGCCAGCGAGCTCGTCGCGAACGCCATGCGCGAGGGCACGTTGGCCTTGATCAGGCCGGTGACGACGTCGACCGACGGGCGCTGCGTGGCGAGGACGAGGTGGATGCCGGCGGCGCGGGCCAGTTGGGTGATGCGCACGACCGACTCCTCGACGTCGCGCGGGGCGACCATCATGAGGTCGGCGAGCTCGTCGACCACGACGAGGAGGTAGGGGTAGGTCGTGATCTGCCGCTCGGAGCCGGGCAGGGGCTTGACCTTGCCGGCGCGCACGGCCTTGTTGAAGTCGTCGACGTGCTTGAAGCCGAACGCCGCGAGGTCGTCGTAGCGCTGGTCCATCTCCTTGACGACCCAGGCGAGCGCCTCGGCCGCCTTCTTGGGGTTGGTGATGATCGGGGTGATGAGGTGCGGGATGCCTTCGTATGCCGTCAGCTCGACGCGCTTCGGGTCGACGAGGATGAGGCGCACCTCCTCAGGCGTGGCGCGCATGAGGATCGAGGTGATCATCGAGTTGACGAAGCTCGACTTTCCGGAGCCCGTGGCGCCGGCGACGAGCAGGTGCGGCATCTTGGCGAGGTTGGCGATGACGTAGGCGCCCTCGACGTCCTTGCCGACGCCCATGACCATGGGGTGCTCGTTGCCGCGCGCAGTGTGGCTGCGCAGCACGTCGCCCAGCGAGACGTTCTCACGGTCGAGGTTCGGGATCTCGATACCGATGGCGGACTTGCCCGGGATGGGGCTGAGGATGCGCACGTCGGCCGAGGCGACGGCATACGCGATGTTCTTCGACAGGGCGGTGACGCGCTCGACCTTCGTGCCCGAGCCGAGCTCGACCTCGTAGCGCGTGACCGTCGGGCCGCGCGTGAAGCCCGTGACGGCGGCGTCGATGTCGAACTGGTCGAAGACGTTGGTCAGGCTCTCGACGACGCGGTCGTTGGTCTCGCTGCGCGTCTTGTGCGCCGGGCCGGGCGTCAGCATCGCGGGGTCGGGCAGGCGGTAGGTGATGTCGCCGCCGAGGCTCAGCTGCTCGACCCGCGCCGGCAGCTCCGACATGGGCGGCGGGATGAGCTCGGCCTTGGGGCCGATCTTGCTCGTGTCGGGGGCGCCGAGGGTCTTCGGGTCCGTCGCGTCGATGACCTTCTCGCGGCCCTTCTCGCCGCTCTTCTCGCCGCCGGGGCGCGGCGCCAGCAGGCCGGGCGGGGTCGCGCGCTTCTCGCCGGGGCGCGGCCGCGCGGCACCCTCGTCCTCGAGCGCCTTCTGGGCGGCCTGGCGGAAGGCCTCGTCACCGTCGCGTTCGGACAGGTCCACGGGCTTGCGGCGGGCCCGCTTGACGGCTGCCGCCGGGGCGTCGTCGGCGTCATCGGGCTGGTCGTCCGCGTGGCCCCGGTCGATGACGAGGGCCCGGAGCTGACGCATCCGGGTCGGGATCATGTTGACCGGGGTGGCCGTGACGACGAGCAGGCCGAAGAGGCCGAGCAAGATGAGCAGGACGACCGCACCGTAGGTGGAGACGGCCGCGGCGAGCGGGCTCGACGCGAGGAAGCCGAGGATGCCGCCCGCGGCGCGCATGCCGTCGGCACCGTCGGGCGGGTTGGGGATGCCGTCGGCGAGGTGCGACAGGCCGCACGCGGCGAAGGTCAGCGCGATGGTGCCCACGACGATGCGGCTGGTGGCGGCGTCGTCCTGCGGCGCGCGGAGCATGCGCAGGCCGAGGGCGATCAGGACGAGCGGGACGGCGTAGGCGACGCGCCCGAAGGTGCCGGCGAAGACCGCGTGCACGATGTCGCCGAAGGTGCCGGCGACGCCCCACCACTCGCGGGCGGCGACGATGACGGCGAGCGCGATGAGGGCGAACCCCATGCCGTCGCGGCGGTGCTCCGGTTCGAGGTCCGCGGCGCTGTGGCCGACGCGGCGCACCGCTCCCCCGGCCAGGTGCGAGACGCCCATCCACGTGTTGCGCATCGCACCGAGCGGGAAGGGCAGGCCTCCGC
>NZ_JBFULD010000295.1:0-5331 GCF_056400505.1 Terrabacter sp. P5_B1 | reverse complement strand
GCCCGGACCAGCGGCGCGGCCGCCGAGCACACGGCATACGCAATTGGATAGGTATGCGTCGGTGTGCATATACTTACATCCATGTCCAAGGTCCTCACGTCGCTCCCTGTCGGTGAGCGTGTCGGCATCGCCTTCTCCGGCGGCCTCGACACCTCTGTTGCTGTTGCCTGGATGCGCGAGAAGGGCGCGGTGCCGTGCACCTACACGGCCGACCTCGGGCAGTACGACGAGCCCGACATCGACTCGGTCCCGGGCCGCGCGGGCCAGTACGGCGCCGACATCAGCCGCCTCGTCGACTGCAAGACGGCGCTCGTCGAGGAGGGCCTGTCCGCCATCGCGTGCGGCGCCTTCCACATCCGCAGCGGCGGCAAGACCTACTTCAACACCACGCCGCTCGGCCGCGTCGTCACCGGCACGCTGCTCGTGCGCGCCATGCAGGAGGACGGCGTCTCGATCTGGGGCGACGGCTCCACCTTCAAGGGCAACGACATCGAGCGGTTCTACCGCTACGGCCTCATGGCCAACCCGCACCTGCGCATCTACAAGCCGTGGCTCGACGCCGACTTCGTCACCGAGCTCGGTGGCCGCCACGAGATGTCGGAGTGGCTGACCGCCCGCGACCTGCCCTACCGCGCGTCCGCGGAGAAGGCCTACTCCACCGACGCGAACATCTGGGGCGCCACGCACGAGGCGAAGACGCTCGAGTTCCTCAGCGAGTCCATGGAGGTCGTCGAGCCGATCATGGGGGTCAAGTTCTGGGACCCCTCGGTCTCGATCGAGACCGAGGACGTCACCGTGCGCTGGGAGCGCGGTCGCCCGGTCGCCATCAACGGCCAGGAGTATGCCGACGCCGTCGCGCTCGTCGACGCGGCCAACACCATCGGTGGCCGTCACGGGCTCGGCATGAGCGACCAGATCGAGAACCGCATCATCGAGGCCAAGTCGCGCGGCATCTACGAGGCCCCGGCCATGGCGCTGCTCCACATCACCTACGAGCGCCTCCTCAACGCGATCCACAACGAGGACACGATCGCGAACTACCACGCCGAGGGCCGCAAGCTGGGCCGCCTTCTCTACGAAGGCCGCTGGCTCGACCCGCAGTCGCTCATGGTGCGTGAGTCGCTCCAGCGCTGGATCGCCTCGGCCGTCACCGGCGAGGTCACGATCCGCCTGCGGCGCGGCGACGACTGGTCGATCGTCAACACCGCGGGGCCGGCCTTCAGCTACCACCCCGAGAAGCTCTCGATGGAGCGCACCGAGGACGCCGCGTTCGGCCCCGTCGACCGCATCGGGCAGCTGACGATGCGCAACCTCGACATCGCCGACTCGCGCGCCAAGCTCGAGCTGTACGCCGCCCAGGGCCTCCTCGGCACCGACGCCCACGAGCTGGTGGGTGAGCTCACGCCCGGTGGCGCGGCGGCGATCTCGGCCAACCCCGCCGCGCTCGGCGTCGACGAGCAGGACGACGCGCTCGACCGCGCCGCCATGGAGTTCGGCACCGACTGACCCGTTTCCCGCCGGGCGTCCTGGCCGGGCGCTCGCGGCGTTAGCGTGGATGCATGGCCATGGAGGTCCGCGACGTCGCGTACTCCTACGGCGACCGGGTGGCGCTCGACGGGGTCAGCTTCGAGATCACCCCTGGCGTCCTCACGGGGCTGCTCGGACCGAACGGGGCCGGCAAGACCACGCTGATGCGGATCATGCTCGGCGTGCTGACCCCGGACCGTGGCGAGGTGCGCCTGCGCGGGATCGCGGTCGACAGCGAGGCCAGGCAGCACTGGGGCTACATGCCGCAGGAGCGGGGCCTGTACCCGGGCATGCAGGTCGGCGACCAGGTCGTCTACTTCGGCCGGCTGCACGCGCTGTCCCGCGCGGAGGCGATCGCGCGAGCCCGTCACCTGCTCGCCGAGCTCGGCATGGCGGAGCGCTGGGACCAGCGCACGGACAAGCTCTCGGGGGGTCTGCAGCAGCGGCTCCAGCTCGCCACCGCCCTCGTCCACGAGCCCGAGGTGATCGTGCTCGACGAGCCGTTCGCGGGACTGGACCCGGTGGCGGTGGCCGAGCTGTCCCAGAGCCTGCGCGAGCGAGCCCGGTCCGGCTGCACCGTCCTCTTCTCCAGCCACCAGCTGGACCTGGTGCAGAACCTGTGCGAGGACATCCTCATGGTCAACGAGGGGCGCATCGTCCTGCGTGGGCCGCTCGTGAGCCTCCGGGCCGCCTCGACCGGCGTGCAGCTCCGACTCAACGTCCATGCACCCGACCGGCAGTGGCTGGCCCGGTTCCCCGGTGCCACCGTCGTCAGCGAGGAGGCCGACGAGGTGCGGATCGCGGTCCCCCGGGGCACCGACCCGCTCGACGTGCTCGACGGCGCCCGAGCCGCAGGACGCGTGGACGACTTCGGGCTCGACCTGCCCTCGCTCTCACAGCTCTTCCTGGAGTCGGTGGGTCCGGCCGGCGCGCCGGACGCGCCGGAGGCGGCGGCCGCGTTCGAGGGGAGGTCGAGATGACCTGGTGGCACGGGATGGCACTCGTCCTCGGCCGGGGCCTGAGGGAGCAGCTGCGCTCGAAGACCTTCAAGATCGTGACGGCACTGATGCTGCTGCTGTCCATCGGCGCCGTGCTCGTGCCCAAGCTCGTCACCGCCGGACCGACGACCTACACGCTGGCCACGGTCGGTCCAGCGCCGGCCGAGCTCACCGCGTCGCTGGACGCGGCGGCTCGGGCCACCGGTAGCCGGACGACCTACGTCGTTCGGACCGACGACGCAGGGGTCAGGTCCGCGGTCCAGCACGGCGAGGCGACGGTGGGCCTCGCCGGGGACCAGATGTACGTCGCCGAGCGAACGGCCGGCGCGTTCCCCAGCGTCGTCGCGCAGTCGCTCGTCCGGATCGAGTCGCGCCGCCTGCTGACCAGCTTCGGCCTGACCCCGGGACAGGTGTCCCAGCTCGACTCCGTGCATCCCCCGGAACAGGTGTTCGTCGCGCCCGTGGAGGACACGGGCCGCGCCGGCGTGGGCTTCGCCGTCGGCCTCGTGCTCTACCTGGCTCTGCTCTTCAGCGGTCAGATCATCTCGATGACGGTGGCGACGGAGAAGGCGAGCCGCATCTCGGAGGTCCTGCTCGCCGTCCTTCGCCCCAGCCAGATCCTCGTCGGCACCGTCCTTGCCGTCGCGACCGTCGCGACGATCCAGCTGCTCGTCCTGTCCGTGCCGCTGCTCGTCGGCGCGACGGCGACCGGTTCGTCCTGGCTGCCCGCGATGGCCGCTCCCGACCTGGCCCTCGCGATCACGTGGTTCGTCCTCGGCTTCATGCTCTTCGCCTTCCTCTACGCCGCGGGAGGAGCGCTCGTGGACAAGGTGACGGAGGCAGGGACCGCGGTCCTGCCGGTGACCGCGCTCATCATCGCGGGCTACCTGCTCGGCGTCACCTTCGTCATGGGCGACCCGAACTCGACCTTGAGCGTCGCCGTGTCGCTGTTCCCCCTCACCGCACCGCTGACGATGCCGATCCGCTGGGCCGCCGGCGAGGTGCCCGTCTACCAGCTGCTGCTGGCCCTCGGTCTCACGGCCCTGACCGGGCTCGGGTGTGTGTGGCTCGCCTCGACGGTCTACCGCCGGGCCCTGGTCATCACCGGGCACCGCGTCCGCCTGCGCGAGCTGTTCCGACGCGGTGGGAGGTCCGGACACAGGGCGCCCCGATAGGGTCCACCGATGCGCGAGATGACGGACCGAGGCCTCGTCGGCCGGCAGTATGCGAGTGTCGACCGCCTCGAGACCCGCCGGAACGTCTGGGGGCCCGGGCCCGAGGGTGTGTCGCCCGTCGACGTCCTCCGGACCCTCGTCGTGTCCACCCGGCCCCGGCAGCTGATCGAGGTCGGTTGCGGCACGGGTCAGTTCGCTCGTTCCGTCCTCGACGAGGCGCCGGACGTCGGCTACGTCGCGACCGACCTCTCCCCCGCCATGGTCGAGGCCACGCGCGCGCTCGGCGTCACCGCCGAGGTGGCACCCGCCGACGACCTGCCCTTCGCCGACAGCTCGTTCGACGGCGCCGTCGCCGCCTGGATGCTCTACCACGTGCCGGACCTCGACGGCGCGCTGCGTGAGGTGCGCCGGGTCCTCCGCGCCGGGGGCACGCTGCACGTCGCGACCAACGGGAGTGAGCACCTCGCCGACCTGCTCCGCGACGCGGGCGGGGACCCGCTCGTCACCCAGTTCACGTCGGAGAACGCGGCCGAGATCCTCGGCAGGCACTTCGAGCACGTCGACCAGCGCGACATCGAGACGCGGGCGACCTTCGCCGACCACGACGCGGCCTGCGCCTACCTCGCGACGTTCTCCCCCGCCCTCGCCGGGTCCCTCCCCCACTTCGACGGACCGAGGGCGTATGCCGGCCACACCGCGGTCCTCACGGCCCGCTGACCTCGCCGCGCGACCCGGGTAGGTGCACGCACCGTTGGGCGTTTTGTGAACGGCATACAAAATCGCGACGCGGACCGTCCTAGGCTGGCACCGTGAGCGGACCGCGGCAGCACCCGAGCGAGGCCACCTCGCGCGCCGTGGAGCGCAGCTCCGGTGAGCTCTCGACGCTCGCGTCGCAGCGCATGGAGGAGCACCTGAGGTGGTACCGCGAGCTCTCCGCCGAGGAGCGCTCGCAGGTCGGACTCGTCGCGCAGGCCGGCATCTCGCAGTTCATCGCGTGGTTCCACCAGGAGGAGAGCCACCCGCCGTCCGCCATCTCGATCTTCGCCAACGCCCCCCAGGAGCTGACCCGGTCGGTGAGCCTGCGCCAGACCCTCGACCTCGTGCGCACCGTCGTCGACGTCGTCGAGTCGCGCGTCGAGAGCCTCGCGGGTCCCGGCGACGAGCAGCTGCTGCGTGAGTCCGTCCTGCGCTTCTCGCGCGAGATCGCCTTCGCCGCCGCCGAGGTGTATGCCGGCGCGGCCGAGGCCCGCGGCGCGTGGGACGCCCGCCTGGAGGCTCTCGTCGTGGATGCCGTGCTGCGCGGCGAGGCGGACGACTCGATGCAGTCGCGGGCGAGTGCCCTCGGCTGGGGCGACGTCGCCGACGTGACCTTCGTCGTGGGCAGCACGCCTGCGGTTTCCGGTGGCGCGGTCCCGGCCGTGGACGACCTTCGCCGGTCCGTCCGCCAGCACGGCGTCGAAGCGCTGGCCATCGTGCAGCGGTCGCGCCTCATCGCGATCCTCGGCGGCACGCGCGAGGCGGCGCGGGTCGTCGGGTCCGTCGCCGACTGCTTCGGGCCCGGCCCGATCGTGCTCGGGCCCACGGTGCCGCATCTCTTCGCCGCTGGCCGCTCGACCCGAGCGGCACTGAGC
>NZ_JBFULD010000294.1:0-5381 GCF_056400505.1 Terrabacter sp. P5_B1 | reverse complement strand
GTCGACCGCCCCTACGAGGAGGTCGCCGACGACGCCGCCGCCGACAAGCAGGCCATCGCCCGGCGAGCAGCCGAGCTGGTGTGCGACGGTGACACGGTCCTGCTCGACATCGGGACGACCACGGGAGCGCTCGCCCGCGAGCTGAAGGGCCGCTCGATCACCGTGATCACGCCCAGTCTCGCCGTCCTCGATGCGCTGCGGGGTGACGCGGCCGTCGACATCGTCCTGCTCGGCGGCTCGCTGCGCCGCGCGTACCACTCGCTCGTGGGACCGCTGACCGAGGACGCCCTGCGGCGCGTGCGCGCCTCGACCGTCTTCCTCGGCACGAGCGGCATCGATGCGAACGGTTGGGTGCTCGACACGACCTCGGTCGAGGTGCCGACCAAACGCCTCCTCCTCGAGGCCGGTGGCCGGACCGTGCTGCTCGCCGACCGCACGAAGTTCCCCGGCCAGGGCTCGATCCGCGTCTGCGACTTCACGGCGGTCTCGACCCTCATCACGACCTCCGACGCCCACCACCCGACCCTCGAGATCGCCCGGTCCCACGGAACGGACGTCCTGCTCGCCTGACCCGAACCCCTCCACCGACCACTGACCGTCGCCACCCGCGTCCCGCCACCAGCGTCCCGCCACCCGCGTCCCGCCACCCAGAGAAGGAGCCCATGCAGATGAAACCCACCTCGACCTCCGGTGCCAGGCCGCGTCCCCGTGCCACGCGCAGGACCGTGCTCTCGGTGCTCGCAGCGTCCCTCACCCTGGTCGGCGCCGCGGCGTGTGACCGGAGCTCCTCGACCGGGGCCAGCCCCACCCAGAACGCCGGGGCCAAGGACGTCACGCTGACGATCACGTCCAACTCCATCGCCGGCGGCAAGAACGCCGACGAGGCCGACTGGTACACCAAGTACGTCATCCCGACCTTCACGAAGCAGCAGAAGGACAAGGGCGTCAACGTCACGGTCACCTTCCAGCCGTCCGGCGTCGACGACGAGCAGTACAAGACCAAGGTCGCCCTCGACCTCAAGAGCCGCGCGGGCGCCGACATCATGGCGCTCGACGGGATCTGGGTCGGCGAGTTCGCCCAGGCCGGCTACCTCAAGCCGCTCACCGACGTCGTGGGGCAGAGCGTCACCTCGTGGGAGGGCTGGTCGCAGATCCCGAAGGCGGTGCAGGCCAACGCGTCCTTCGAGGGCAAGACCTACGGCATCCCCGCGGGCACCGACGGCCGCGTCCTCTACTTCAACAAGAAGCTCTTCGCCCAGGCCGGGCTGCCGGCCGACTGGCAGCCGAAGTCGTGGCAGGACATCGTCGCCGCAGGGATGAAGCTCAAGGCGGTCTCAGGCATCGACCCCATCCAGGTCAACGCCGGCACGGCCATGGGTGAGGCGACGAGCATGCAGGGCGTGCTGCCCCTGCTCGTCGGCACGGGCTCCGAGATCTACGCCGACGGCAAGTGGCAGGGCGACACCAAGGCCGTGCGCGACGTGCTGACGTTCTACAAGCAGCTGCTCGACCAGGGGCTCGAGGACAAGAACTTCCAGCAGGCCGCCAAGGGGCGCGACCAGTCGTTTGCCGCGTTCGCAGCGGGCAAGGTCGGCATCCTCCTCGAGGGCGACTACTTCTGGCGCTCGGTCATCAACCCCGACAACGGGGACGCGCCGATGGCCACGCGCAACACGGACGTCGGTTACGCCTACATCCCCGCGCGCGAGGCCGGCAGCGGCGTCGGCGGGTCCGACTACGTCTCGATGTCGGGTGGCGGTGGCTACTTCCTCAACCCGAACACGAAGTACCCGCAGCAGGCGTGGGAGCTGCTCCAGTTCATCGGCTCCCCGGTCGCCATCAACGCCCTGCTCCACGGGTCGGCGAAGGTCACCGCACGGCAGGACGTCAACGAGAAGGTCCTCTCCAGCGACCCGTTCCTGTCGTTCGTCTCGCAGAAGGTGCTGCCGGTCACGCACTACCGCCCGGGTCTCGCGGTCTACCCGCAGGTCTCGCAGGCGCTGCAGCAGGCGACGGCCGACATCGTGTCGGGCAAGAGTGTCGACGAGGCGGCGAAGGCCTACGGCGCCGCCGTCGAGAAGGCCGTCGGCGGCGCCGACAAGGTGGCCTCATCGTGAGGACGACCGGGCACCCGCCCCTTCAGGGGGAGGCGGGTGCCCGGTGACCGTCACGTCCGTCGACGCGGCGGGCCTCGGTCGACGGCGCGCCGCGGGCTTCGTCGCTCCCGCCCTCGTCCTCGTCACGGCCTTCCTCGTCGTGCCGGCGGTCTGGACCGTCTTCCTCGGTATGACGGACTACCGGCTCACCGGCATCCAGGCGGCGAATCCGCAGTTCGTCGGGCTCGACAACTACAAGGCCGCCCTCGTCGATCCCGGCTTCCGCAACTCCCTGTGGTTGACGCTCGTCTTCGTGCTCGGCTCGGCGGTCATCGGCCAGACGATCGCCGGCTTCGCCCTCGCGTGGACGCTGCGGGGGGTGCCCCGGCTCGTCCGTGCCGGCGTCGAGACGCTCGTCCTGCTGGCCTGGATCCTGCCCAGCTCGATCGTCGCGTTCCTCTGGGTGGCCTACCTGTCCGGGGACGGCGGCACGCTCAACGCGCTGCTGCACACCCCCGGCACCGAGTGGCTGCTGGAGTACCCGATGGCCTCGATCATCGTCTTCAACACCTGGCGCGGCACGGCCTTCTCGATGCTTCTCTTCTCGGCCGCCCTGGGCGCCGTGCCACCGTCGCAGCTCGAGTCGGCCCGGCTCGCGGGCGCCGGCACCTTCGCCCAGCTGAGGGACGTCGTGCTGCCGCACATTCGTGGGCACGTCCTGACGAACACGCTGCTCATCAGCCTGTGGACCTTCAACGACTTCTCGCCATACCTGCTCACCGCCGGCGGCCCGAACCACCAGAGCGAGACCCTGCCGGTCTACATCTACACGCAGGCTCTCTACGGCGGCCAGCTCGGCTACGGATCGGCCATCTCCTTCATGATGCTGCTCATCAACCTCGTCATCGCACTCTTCTACGTGCGCCTGCTCCGGGAGCGCCGATGAGACCCGGCTCGGTCGTGGGCCGCCTTGTGCTCGTCGCCTTTCTCGGCGCGGCCGTCGCCTTTTGGGCGCTGCCCATGTTGTGGCTCGTCACAGCGCCCTTCGACTCCCGACCGGGTCTGAACGTGAGCTGGCCCGACTGGACGCTCGAGAACTTCCGCAAGCTGTCCGAGAACCCGTACGCGTACTCGTCGCTGCTCAACTCGCTCATCCTCGCGGTCGGCACGATGCTCGGCGTCACCGCGATGTCGGCGCTGGCGGCATACGCCCTGTCTCGCGTGCGCCTCCCCGGTCGCGACACGATCCTCTACGGACTGCTGCTGCTCAGCTCGATCGTCACGGGCACCGCGGCGATGGTGCCGATCTTCCAGCTGATGTTCGCGCTCAACCTCGTCGACGACCGCTCCGGGTTGATCCTCGTGCTCACCGGGGGGCTGCTGCCCGCGGCCATCTTCATCCTCAAGGACTTCATGGACGCCACCCCGAAGTCCTACGAGGAGAGCGCGCGCGTCTTCGGGGCCAAGCCGACGCAGGTGCTGCGCCACGTCGTGCTGCCCATCGTCCGGCCCGGCCTCGCCACGATCGCCGTCTGGGCCATGGTCAACGTGTGGGGCGACTTCCTGATGTCCTACATCCTGCTCCGCGACCCTGCGAAGCTCCCGGCCGGTGTCGTGATGTACACCTTCTACTCCGAAGGCGGACAGGCGAACCTGCCTCTCATCTCGGCGTTCTCGCTCGTCTACGCGCTGCCGGTCGTGGCGCTCTACCTGTTCGTCAGCCGACGCTACGGGTTCCGTTTCCATGGAGGCATCAAGAGCTGATGGCCAACATTCGCATCGACGGACTGACCAAGGTCTACCCGGGAGACGTCACCGCCATCGACGGTCTCGACCTCACCATCGCGGACGGGTCCTTCTTCGCCCTCCTCGGACCCTCCGGCTGCGGCAAGACGACACTCCTTCGGACCATCGCGGGGCTCGAGGACGCAACGGGAGGCTCCATCCACATCGGCGACCGCCACGTCACGAAGATGTCGCCGGGCGAGCGCAACGTGGCCATGGTCTTCCAGGACTACGCCCTCTTCCCCCACATGAGCGTGACCGACAACATCGCCTACCCCCTGCGGATCCGCAAGGTCGGTCGGACCGAGCGCGCAGCCAAGGCCGCCGACACCGGCGCCGGCCTCGGGCTCACGGGACTGATGGAGCGTCGACCCGGTGAGCTCTCCGGTGGCCAGCAACAGCGGGTGGCCCTCGCGCGGGCGATGGCGTGCCAGCCGGACGTCTTCCTCCTCGACGAGCCGCTGTCGAACCTCGACGCCCGTCTCCGGCTCGAGGCGCGGACCTTCCTCAAGCGGCTGCAGCGCGACCTCGACGTCACGACGGTCTTCGTGACCCACGACCAGAGCGAGGCCCTCGCCATGGCCGATCAGATCGCCGTCATGGAGGCCGGCCGCATCCGCCAGCTCGGCACCCCGTCGGAGATCTTCCGGCGCCCCGCCAACACCTTCGTCGCCAACTTCATCGGCTCCACGCCGATGAACATGCTGCCCGGCGAGCTGTCCGGCGGGCGCTTGCAGGTGGGCGACCGGGAGCCGGTCGACGCCGTCGCTGCCGGGTGGGCGGCCCGCGACTCCCGCGACGGCGCGGTCACGGTCGCCTTCCGCCCGGAGTACGCGCGGGTTGACGAGGAGGGCCCGCTCGCCTTCAAGGGTGAGGTCGAGACGAGTGAGAACCTCGGCGCGAGCGTGCTCATCACCGCCCGCACCCGCGACGACCACCGCGTGCAGGCCGTCGTGCCCGAGGGATCCGAGCCGGAGCCCGGGGCGGCCGTGTGCATCAGTCCGGTGCCGGGGCGCGTGCTCGTCTACGACGAGGGCGGCGAGCTGCTGGCGTCATGACGGACGCGACACCACAGGCGTCAGGACGGGCGTCAGGGCGGACGCCTCCTACGACACTGCTGCGCCTGACGCAGCACTGGTGGCCGGACGACCGGGCGGAGTCCCAGGTCCGAAGGGTCGCCTTCGGCGTGCCGCGCGAGGTGGGCGCGGTGGAGATCCTGATGACGTATGCCGCGGGGCCGGGTGCCGTGCTCGACCTGGGCCTCGAGGGGCCGCGGGGATACGTCGGATGGTCGGGTGGGGCGCGGAGCCGCGTCGTCGTCTCGGAGGGGTGGGCGACGCCGGGCTACGTGCCCCAGCCGGTGGAGGCAGGGGCGTGGTCGGTGCTGGTGGGGCTGCACCGCGTGCCTGCTGACGGTGCGGCGATGGAGCTCACGGTGCGGGTCGTCGACGACACCGTGGTGCACGAGCACCGGCGAGCCGAGCCGGAGGACCCTCCGGC